>NZ_JBHWHH010000303.1:0-4402 GCF_042732555.1 Nocardia sp. NPDC059764 | reverse complement strand
GCGCTACACCATGGACCCGGTGACCGAACCGACCAGGCGGGCCGGGCCGGCGGCCGGCCCCCGGGGCGGGGCCGCGCGCGGGGGCGGGGCCGGGGGGCGGGGGGGGCGCGCCACCCCGGGGGCCCGCCCCGCTGGGGGGCGCCCGGCTTGGTGTTCGGCGTCTTTCGCGACCGCGCGTTGCGGCCTACTTCGCCTTCGCGGCGATATCGCCCCAGGCGTGCCAGCGGTCGATCTCGATCCAGACCGAGACGCGCTTCTGATCGCGGACCGGGTACTCGCCGCCGGTGTAGTGCTCGGCGATGCGGTCGATGACCGAGGAATCCGGGTCGTTCTCGATGGAGACGATGCGGCCCTGGATGCTGACATGGCTGTACCAGTTGTCGCCTTCCAGCACGGTCAGCGTGATTCGCGGGTCCTCACGCAGGTAGTCCAGGCGCTTGCGGAAGTCGGCCAGGTTCACCAGGATTCGGTCGTTCTCGTACAGGTACCAGGTGGCGACCGAGACCGGCTGCCCGTCCGGGCGGTTGGAGGCGAAGACGGCCGGGTTGGGGCGGGCCAGGAATTCGGCGATCGGGGCGGGGACGGGCGTGGCGGGCATCGGCTTCCTCTTTCGACGGTTCGAAGATCGTTCCGGTTCCCGCAACACCGCTGCCGCGCCGAATCTTCCGGCACGGTGCGCGGCGCCCGATCGGACACTCACATCCCGAAGGTGCCCGGGCCCACGTTCTTGCTGTTGCGGGTGCGTAGCGCGTGCACGTAATCGCCTGGCGCGCCCGCCTTCTCCGCGGCGTCGGAGATGACGCCGATGTAGCGGGCGGAGGGTAGTCCGCCCTCGTAGGCGTCCAGGACGTAGAGCCAGGCCAGGACCGGCGTGGTCGTGGGGCCCTGGTTGGGGGTGACGCGCAGGCGGATCTTCTTGTGGATACCGAAGTCCGAACCCTCCCAGCGGTCGAGACTCAGCTCGTCGTCGTCGGGAACGTCGTAGAGGACCACGAAGACGCGTTGTCCGGGCTCTTCGACCACCGTCGCCAGCGGTCCCTCCCAGCCGATGTCGTCCCCGGCGAAGGTGAGTCGCCACCCTTCCAGCCAGCCGGTTCCGTACACAGGGGAGTGCGGACAGCGCTTGAGCATCTGCTCGGGATCCATGTTGGACCCATAGGCGGCGTAAATCGGCACCGTAAGAGCCTATCGAACAATCGCCGTAAGCCTCCCCTGATCCCGATCACAAGGCGGTTCGTGGCGGTATGACTGATTTGCTGGCGCATCTGAACACATCCCTGGATGCGCTGTGAGCTAGGTCAACCGGCCGTGAGGCGGCTCAGCGGCCGGTTTGCCGAGCAGTAGGCTTAGCCGGTGGGTTCGCGGCCGTCTCGATTCTGGACTGCGGCTTGATAGACCTCCGCCTTGGAGCGGGGGAGCGAAGCGGAGGAGGGACGAATCGAGACCTCGGGGCCGCGAACCAGCCCGGAGCGAAGCGGAGGGCAAATTGGATACGGAGGAACAATGACCCGCATTGCGATCATCGGTGGCGGTCCCGCCGGTTACGAGGCGGCACTGGTAGCGGCACAACACGGCGCGCCGGTCACGCTGATCGACAGTGACGGCATCGGCGGCGCGTGCGTGCTGTGGGATTGCGTGCCGTCCAAGACCTTCATCGCCTCCACCGGCGTGCGCACCGATCTGCGCCGCGCCCGGGACCTGGGCATCACCGTGCATCCCTCGCAGGCGCAGGTGCGTCTCGCCGAGGTGAACTCCCGGGTGAAGGCGCTCGCGCAGGCGCAGTCCTCCGATATCCGCGCCAAGCTGATGACCGCGGGCGTGACCGTGCTGTCCGGCTACGGCGAACTCATCGACCAGGCCCCCGGGCTGGCCACCCACCTGGTGAAGGCCACCCTCGAGGACGGTCAGCAGCGGGTCATCGAGGCCGAGGTGGTGCTGATCGCCACCGGCGCCAGCCCGCGCGTGCTGCCCGGCGCGGAGCCCGACGGTGAGCGAATCCTGAACTGGCGTCAGCTCTACGACCTCCAGGACCTGCCCGAGACCCTGGTGGTCGTGGGTTCCGGTGTCACCGGCGCCGAATTCGTCTCCGCCTACACCGAGATGGGCGTGCGGGTGAAGGTGGTCTCCAGCCGGGACCGCGTGCTGCCCGGTGAGGACGCCGACGCCGCGCTGGTGCTGGAGGAGGCGCTCGCCGAGCGCGGTGTGGAGCTGGTCAAGCACGCCCGCGCGGACGCGGTGGAGCGCACCGCCGAGGGCATCGTGGTGAAGCTGTCGGACGGTCGCACGGTCACCGGCACCCATGCGCTCATGACGGTCGGTTCGGTCCCGAACACCAACGGGCTGGGCCTGGATCGGCTCGGCATCGAACTCGACAAGGGTGGATACCTCCGCGTGGACCGGGTGTCGCGGACCACCGCGCCCGGCGTCTACGCGGCCGGCGACTGCACCGGACTGCTGCCGCTGGCCTCGGTGGCCGCCATGCAGGGCCGCATCGCGATGTATCACGCGCTGGGTGAGGGCGTGCAGCCGATTCGCCTGAAGACCGTTGCCTCCGCGGTGTTCACGCGCCCGGAGATCGCGACGGTCGGCGTGGCGCAGACCGCCATCGACGAGGGCGAGGTCCCCGCGCGCACGGTCATGCTGCCGCTGAACACCAACCCGCGGGCCAAGATGTCAGGTCTGCGGCGGGGTTTCGTGAAGATCTTCTGCCGGCCCGCCACCGGTGTGGTGATCGGCGGCGTGGTGGTCGCGCCGATCGCGTCGGAGTTGATCCTGCCGATCGCGCTGGCGGTGCAGAACAACCTCACGGTGAACGATCTGGCGCAGACCTTCTCGGTGTATCCCTCCCTCACCGGATCGGTCACCGAGGCCGCGCGGCAGCTCATGCGGCACGACGATCTGGACTAGCCGCAACGTGTTTCGCACCCCTTTGTTACCGGCCCGTCTTGCTGCCTTGTCTCCCTTGTGATTAAGTTCGCGGCGGAAGCGATCGGCAGGGCGGTCGCGAGTGTTACGTATCGGGGGTGATCGTTTCCCTCCGTTCGGTGCTCTTCGATGCCCAGGCTGATCGTGCCGCCGAGGGACGAAGGAATTGAGCGAAACGTGAAGCACCGCAAGCCGAGTCGGATCAAGGCGAGCACCTCCCTGACGCTGGCCGGTGCGGCCGCGGTGGTGTCGCTGCTGTCCGCGCCCGCCAACGCCGCCCCCGCCGACCCGGGCGCCGTACCGGCCGATCAGCAGCAGCCCGACGGCACGCAGCCGCCCGCCGACACCCCCACCCCGGACCCGAAGGCGCAGTCGGTTCCCGCGCCCAAACCGGAGAAGCCGCAGCCGGGCACCACCAAGCCGCAGCAGAGCCAGCCGGGCGTCACCACCCCCACCACGCCGAACAACACCGCGCCGGACAACGGTGCGGACAAGCCGGATTCGGGTCAGCCGCAGGGCGCGACCCAGCCCGACGCCACCAACACCCCGAAGCCGGACGCCACCGCGCCCAAGCCGGACGCGAACGCCTCGAAGCCGGATGCCAACGCCCCCAAGAACGATCAGGGCGCGCAGCCCGCGGGCGTCAACCCGGGTCAGCCGAAGTCGGTGCGCCCGTCGCAGCCGGGCGTGACGGTGCCGCGCGTGGCGCCGCTGCCGGTGCCGGGCCAGTCGACCCCGGCGCAGCCCGCGGTCGTCACCCCGCAGCAGGACGCGGCCACCCCGCCGTCGACCCAGCCGGGCACCACGGTGCCGGCGCAGCCGGTCAAGCCGAACGACCGCAGCGCGGACCCGGCGGTCACCACCCCGGCGCAGAACCCGGACGCCGACACCATGACCGGCCCGCAGACGGTCACCCCGCAGGCGAAGCCGCAGTGGCAGTCGCCCGCGGTGGACGCGGCCCCGGCCGCCCCCGTGGTCGCCATGGCCGGTCCGCACTCCGAGCTCGGCGTCAACCTCGACGGCGGCGCGGTGCTGCCGGGCTGGGCCGCCAACACCCACCACTTCAGCAACCTGGACGGCTACGTCGGCACCATCGGCTACACCACGCCGGGCGGGCTGGGCGAGGCCGGCATGTCGCTGGACTTCACCACGGTCAACCAGATCAAGGTGACGGCGTTCGCGGGCAGCGGCCCGGACAACGACCAGAAGGTCGAGTTCGTGCTGGACACGGCCGCGGCCAATGCCGCGAAGGCCAATGCCGAGAACTTCATCCGCCTGCTCCCGGGCGGCGCCACGGTGCTCGAGGCGGCGGCTCAGATTGGTAGGCTCCCCGAAGGCGAGCGGCCGTCGCAGTCGATCGACATCGGTGGCGTGACCGCGCAGACGGGTGGCTCGGTCCAGTACTGACCGACCGTTCAACACACCGGGAACGGTGCCGGTAGAAGCAGTGTTGTCGCGTGGGGCGGTCGGTAGCGAC
>NZ_JBHWHH010000302.1:0-4495 GCF_042732555.1 Nocardia sp. NPDC059764 | reverse complement strand
GGGCTTCGTCGTGCCGGGCGGTTGGCCGCCGCCTTCTTCGCGGGCTTCGGTTCGGCGAGCGCCGGCGACTGAGCCGCGAGCGCATCCTTCAGGAACTGGCCGGTGTAGCTGTCCGCAACGGCCGCAATGTCTTCCAGGGTGCCCGCGCGATGACGGCACCGCCGATACGCACGGTGGTGCGCGCCACGGCGATGCCCGCCTGCACTGTGACGTTGAAGGGTGCATCCCCGGACCGAGGAAGTCGGAATCCGGGGATGCCACAACATCCCCCGCGGCTCCTTCCACCTACGCCGAGACGTCAGCCCGTGATCTCAGATACAAAAGACCACACTTCCCAAGGGGAAGCAGATGGCAATTGATCCATCGGCGGGAACAACCGCGGTCGATGTCGAACTAGGCGTTGCCGCCGAAGCTGCCGGAGCTGCGATAGCGCCCAGCGGGAGGGCGATAGCGATTGCGGCCACGAACTTGATCATTTTGCTGGACATATCTGTTCCTCGATGTCGAGTGACTTGTCCAGTGCAGCCGGGCAACCTCGGTGATTGCCGCCGAGCCGCTGCGCTGGTGATTGAGCGACAAAGTCTGCTACAGCAGACAGTGGCACGACTGCGACCGCTCGCTGCGCCGCCCTCGGAAGCGGCTCATGACGCACTCCGTCCGTTCTCGACCCCGACCGATTGTCATGGTCCTCCATGACGAGCGATAGCCACATGGTGAAGTCGCCGAACCACACCCTATGCGGAATGGTCCGTGGCAGACCCCGCCACGACCGTGTCGACCTGGCGGCTCCGGTAGCTGTATTCGACCGAAGCAACGCCCTTTTTCACAGTTCTGCGGAAAGGACGCTATTCGAGGCTAACCGCGATCGGCCAGCGTCCACCAGGGGCCAAAGTCTCATTCGAAGGTCCACCACTGCCGACCAGCTGAGACTGCTCAACCGCTCAGATTGGTCAGTGCCCGCAGGATCATGAAGACGGCGGCTATGCCGAAGCAGGCGAGTCCGACGACCCATACGTTGAACATCTGCCGCATCGGTATCAGCTTACCCACAAGCCCCGCGTCCAGGTCGCCGATGTCCTGTTGCCTCGCAAATGCCGTGCCATGTGCGCCCCAGGTTCCCACGTCCAGTTCATTCTGTTCGAAACGCTCCAGCCAGAGTTCATCCCTGCGGCCGGCGAGGCGGTGGCTTGCCATCAACATGATCGAGATGATCGAGACGATCAATGCGAGGAGGCGATCCGCGCGACGGAGTCGTTACCTGCTCCCATCGCGATACCGAACAGGAAGGCCTGCGCGGTCAGACTGAGCGCGGGCACCTGCCAGAGCAGATTCTCGTATTGCAGGTGCCGGTCCGCCACCGCGAAATAGAGCAGCTCCAAATCAGGCGAACGCTGCGAAGATGACTCGTTCACGAAGGCCCCCGAGACCGGTCGCCCTCGTCGCGCTGCTCGCCGATCAGCCCGGCTCGGGCCAGGAGCAAGCAGCTGACCACCAACACCCAGACCGGAAACACCATGGTCAGCCACCGGCTCATCTCGCTGCCGATCAGCAGCACCAGGGCGGCCAGGTAGCTGAGCGCGACAAGCCAGCGGGGCATCAGCCTGGTCTTCAACCAAATCGTCGCGAGCGAGATCATGAACACCGCGGCCATCCGCAGAGCGTAGGTCTGGCTCGACGAGATCACCATCATCCTGGCGAAGTTGGTCACCTCGGTGCGGGCGACCGGATCGGTGACGCTGTTGTTGCTCGTCACAAGACCGGCGATACCAGCGGTCGCGACGAACATCATCGCGACGAAGAGCAGTCCGCTGCTCAGAAATACCGTCAGGAAGAACCGGTCTTCGTGGTGTCCGAACCCGTCGCGGACGACGCCGATGAACCACAGGAAGCTGATTCCGGCGAATGGCATCAGCACGGTCGCCGTGGTGAGCGCGCCGTGCCGGCTCTGCAGCCATTGCGCCGAATCCTCGACGTGGTCGGGCATTTGGATCCGAATCAGGACCAGCGTTGTCCCGAGCAATATCGCAAAGAGCACTCCGGCCAGCGCGGCGGCTCGCGGCGTTGACAAATGCCCCAGACGCGGTGCAGGCTTGCTGCGTTGCGACGGAGTCGACATAGGGTCATCCTGCCACAATGGGTTGTCTGCCCAGGGAATTCGCGGTATCGCCACTGCTTATCGCGGTCGGCGGCCTAACAAATCGACAACAGTTTCAGACCTCTGGCCTCAGCTGATTCACGGCATCCGTATTCGGTGCCGAATACAGGTTACGACACGGTCTCAATAGGTGGCTTACCGGGAAAGGTGTGGACAACATGCCATCCGCCGATCAGGACTGGAGTAGACCAGCAGCGCTGGCCCTTCCCGAAGAGGGCTACTTCGAATTGCAACGTGGCAGATACGGTCCGACGTATCCACGAACCCCGGCATGTTACGGGTTCTCGATCATCGCCAAGGTGAAACCCGGCCGGGAAGAGGCCATCCGTGCCCACGGCCAGCGGATCCAAGACGCGGTGGCCGCAAGCCCGGATGTATTGGCACCGCTCCGGCTGCACTACCTGCGGTGGCTGCTGTTCGACGTCGGATTCGGACTGTACTTCCAGTATCAGGGCATCTTCGATACCGATTTCGACAAGTACACCGAAGACGCCGTGACACTGTTCTCACAGACCGGTATCGACACCGTCTTCACAAACCTCGAGGGATTCCCGGATGACTGGAAGGAAAATCCCGCGTCGTTCGTGGAATTCGTTCGCGAACACCAGTTTCCGAGCTTCCTCGAGTACGGCGAGTACCCCTACGTCACCTCCGACGAGATCAAGAAGGCGCTGCGGGCGAAGGCGGCGTTCTCCGACATGCTCGATCAGATGCAGTAGCCCGCGGCCATGCTCGAACTCGAGGATATTCAGCACATCCTGCTCACCCGCACCCCGGCGGTGACCGGACGCTATGAATTCCTGTCCTTCGACGACCCCGCCGGGGGCCGCGCTTGGTTGAGGCCGCTGCTGGACCGGGTGCAGTCGGCCGCGGACGTGCACGCCACGATGGACAGTTCGCAGCGGTGGGTCACACTGGCCTTCACCTGGAATGGGTTGCGGGCGCTCGGGGTTCCAGACCAAGCGCTGGCCACCTTTCCCGACGAATTCCGTGAGGGCATGGCCGCCCGGGCCGACATCCTGGGCGACACCGGCGCCAATCATCCCGACAACTGGGTGGGCGGACTGGCCGGTGCCGACTTGCACGCCATCGCAATCCTGTTCGCCCGCACCGAGGACGAACGACAGCGATGCACGGCCGAACACGAGAAACTGGTAGCCGGCTGTCCGGGTGTGCGCATGTTGTCGTTCCTGGATTTGAACTCGACACCGCCGTTCAACTACGCCCACGATCACTTCGGGTTTCGAGATCGCCTGTCCCAGCCGGTGATCGAAGGATCGGGGGAAGAACCGACCCCGGGCTCGGGCGCGCCCCTGCAACCCGGTGAATTCATCCTCGGCTACCCCGACGAGAACGGGCCACCCCACGGGCTGCCGCAGCCGGAAGCCTTGTCCCGCAACGGCAGTTACATGGCCTACCGGCGGCTACAAGAACACGTGGGTGCGTTTCGGGACTTCCTGCACGAGAACGCCGACACCGCGGACGGGCAGGAACTCCTCGCCGCCAAACTCATGGGCCGGTGGCGCAGCGGCGCGCCGCTCGTGCTGTCACCGGACCACGACGATCCCGAACTCGGCGCGGATCCCTTGCGCAACAACGACTTCAACTACAAGCAGATGGACCCGCACGGTTATGCGGTACCACTCGGCTCGCATGCGCGCCGACTCAACCCGCGCGACACCGCAGTGAATATGAACCGGCGCAGGATGATTCGCCGCGGTGCCACATATGGACCAGCGCTGCCCGAGGACGCGCGCGACGACGGCGCGGACCGGGGCATCGCCGCGTTCATCATCTGCGCCGACCTGGTCCGCCAGTTCGAGTTCGCCCAGAACGTCTGGATCAACGACAAGGCATTCCACGAACTCGGCAACGAGCACGACCCCATTTGCGGCACCCAGGACGGCACCCTGGAATTCACCATCCCCAAGCGGCCGATCCGAAAGGTGCACACGAGCCTGCCCGCCTTCACCACTCTCAAGGGCGGAGCGTACTTCTTCCTGCCCGGTATCAGCGCCCTGCGCTACCTGGCCACGCTCGAAAACCCAGAGGTGACCTCATGAGCAGTCTGCCGACGGCACGCACCTACAACCAGAGCCACATCCCGCGCACGGCCGACGGGCGGCGGCGGATCAGCATCTACTGGACGTGGAGCTACCCCTGGGAAGCCCAACGCGACCCCGCCGAGCAGGCACCTCTGGCACAACCTCGCCACCATGAAATGACCTGGCACCACACGGCGAGGGGGACTGCCCCGAGTTCGGTTGACTCGCGGGGTGTGGTGTTTCAGGCCGCGAGTGCGGGCTGATTGATTGTCTCAAATTCGATCGGTGTCAGGCG
>NZ_JBHWHH010000301.1:0-4523 GCF_042732555.1 Nocardia sp. NPDC059764 | reverse complement strand
CGTGAGAGCCGGTGACGGGAATCGAACCCGCAATTCGACCTTGGGAAGGTAGCGTGTTGCCACTACACCACACCGGCACGGTCCTGCTTGCGCACGCGACTCTATCAGACCACTTCTCCGCCGGTGCAAATTCGCGGGCCCGGGCCGCCGGGGTTTCGGGGCGGTGGGGGTGCGGGGGCCCGGACCCCATCTATCGCCCGTGTCGGCGCGACGCGCCGAAGATCGCGTAGCTCTTTCGCCGAAGCGCCGAGTTCCGCGCGCGGCCGGTCCTACACTGACCCGCAGGGTCGAAAACCCGTCCACCACTGGAAGTTTGGATGCGCTGAACGTTAGCTGGCGCTGGTTCGGTGCTCCTGCTCGGCGGTCGAGGAGGACGTATGACCGCGGTGCCCGCTCGTGAGGTTCCCGAGCTCGAACCCGTGCGGCCGTTTCCACGTCGGATGAACCCGCAGGGCTCATACCTGTGGAAGGCCATCACCACCACCGATCCCAAGATGCTCGGGAACATGTATCTGTTCACGGCCATGGCGTTCTTCCTGATCGGCGGCCTGATGGCGCTGCTGATGCGGGCGGAGCTGGCCCGGCCGGGCATGCAGTTCCTGACCCCGGAGCAGTTCAATCAGCTGTTCACCATGCACGGCACCATCATGCTGCTGTTCTACGCGACCCCGATCGTGTTCGGCTTCGCCAACGCGGTGCTGCCGCTGCAGATCGGCGCGCCGGACGTGGCGTTCCCGCGGTTGAACGCGCTCAGCTACTGGCTGTACCTGTTCGGGGCGCTCATGGCGACCGCCGGATTCATCACCCCCGGCGGCGCGGCCGACTTCGGCTGGACCGCCTACACCCCGCTCAGCCTGGCCGAACACGCGCCGGGCATGGGCGCGGACCTGTGGATCATGGGTGTGGCGGTGTCCGGTGTCGGCACCATTCTGGGTGGCGTCAATATGGTCACCACGATCGTGTGCCTGCGCTGCCCGGGCATGACCATGTGGCGGATGCCCATCTTCACCTGGAACATCCTGGTCACCAGTGTGCTTGTGCTGCTGGCGTTTCCGATCCTGACCGCCGCGCTGATGGGGCTGGAGTTCGATCGGCACCTGGGCGGGCACGTCTTCGACTCGGCCAATGGCGGGGCCATCCTCTACCAGCATCTGTTCTGGTTCTTCGGGCATCCCGAGGTCTATATCGTGGCGCTGCCGTTCTTCGGGATCGTGACCGAGATCTTCCCGGTGTTCAGCCGAAAGCCGCTGTTCGGCTACACCACCCTGGTGTACGCGACGCTGGCCATCGGCGCGCTGTCGATCGCGGTGTGGGCGCACCACATGTACGCGACGGGGTCGGTGCTGCTGCCGTTCTTCTCGTTCATGACGTTCCTGATCGCGGTGCCGACGGGGGTGAAGTTCTTCAACTGGATCGGCACCATGTGGCGCGGCCGGCTCACCTTCGAGACACCCATGCTGTTCTCGGTCGGCTTCCTGGTGACGTTCCTGTTCGGCGGTCTGTCGGGCGTCATCCTGGCCTCGCCGCCGCTGGACTTCCACGTGTCGGACTCGTATTTCGTTGTGGCGCACTTCCATTACGTGCTGTTCGGGACCATCGTGTTCGCCACCTTCGCGGGCATCTACTTCTGGTTCCCCAAGATGACCGGGCGGATGCTCGACGAACGGCTCGGCAAGCTGCACTTCTGGACCACGTTCCTCGGCTTCCACACCACCTTCCTGGTGCAGCACTGGCTGGGGAACGAGGGCATGCCGCGGCGCTACGCGGACTACCTGCCCAGCGACGGATTCACCACGCTCAACACCATTTCCACCGTCGGCTCGTTCATCCTCGGGTTCTCGATGATCACGTTCGCCTGGAACGTCTTCAAGTCCTACCGCTACGGCGAACTGGCCACCGTGGACGACCCGTGGGGTTACGGCAACTCCCTGGAGTGGGCCACCACCTGCCCGCCGCCCCGGCACAACTTCTACGAACTGCCCCGCGTCCGCTCCGAGCGCCCCGCCTTCGAGTTGCACTACCCGCACATGGTGCCGCGCATGCGCGCGGAGGCCCACGCCACCTGGGGTCTGCGCAAGAACGTGCAGGTAGAGCGCTGAGAGTTCGCGGCCCGTCTCGTTCTGGACTGAGTGGAGCGGAGGAGCGAAGCGGGGGAGCGGAGGGAGGGAAGAACGAGACCTCGGGGGCCGCGAACTGCCCGGAGCGAAGCGGAGGGCAAGATGGCACAGTGCTGCTTAGTGATCGCGACATCCGCAAGGAAATCGCCAATGGACGTCTCGGGCTCGAGCCGTTCGACGAGAAGCTGGTGCAGCCGTCGAGCATCGATGTGCGGCTGGACAGCTTGTTCCGGGTGTTCAACAACACCCGCTACACCCATATCGACCCGGCGCAGCGGCAGGACGAGCTGACCTCGCTGGTCGAGCCCGCCGAGGGCGAGCCGTTCGTGCTGCACCCGGGTGAGTTCGTGCTCGGCTCCACGCTCGAGGTGTGCTCGCTGCCCGACGATCTGGCCGGGCGGCTGGAGGGCAAGTCCAGCCTGGGCCGGCTCGGGCTGCTGACCCACTCGACCGCCGGGTTCATCGATCCGGGGTTCAGCGGGCACATCACCCTGGAACTGTCGAACGTCGCGAACCTGCCGATCACGCTGTGGCCGGGCATGAAGATCGGCCAGCTGTGCCTGTTCCGGCTGACCAGTCCGGCCGAGCACCCGTACGGCAGCGCCACCGTGGGCTCCAAGTACCAGGGGCAGCGCGGGCCGACGCCGTCGAAGGCCTACCTGAACTTCGCCTCCCGGCAGTGAGCCACGACCCCGGCGCGCGTGAGTTGCGTTACGGGGTAGCCGGTTCGGCCGGGCGTCCGGCGGAAATCGGCCGCTGCCTGGACAGTTGACCGTCATGGAATGGCGCTATTACGCCGTCCGGTGGGCGGGTTCGCCGGGTGTACGGATGGCCCGGCACGTCGTAAGGTGGCGACGACAGGTAGGTGTGAACGAGATGGGCTGGCGATGAGTTCGGTGCTGGGAGTGTCGGTGGGGGCGGGCGCGGTTCGCGTCGCACGTCCGTACACCGGTGATTCCGCCGAGCCCACCAGGAATTTCGCCGCGCCGCCCGCGCCCGGATACGGCCGGGCCCGTAGCGGATTCGACGGTCCCCCCGACGCGTTCGATGTGCAGGCCGTGCCGGTCGGCGAACGCCGGGTCGACGAGCTGGTCGCCGACGCGGTCGGAGCGGTGCTGGCCGCCGACTCGCGGATCAGCGCCACCGCCATCGCCTACCGCGACGAGAACCACGCGCGCGCCATCCGCGCCGAGCTGGCCCGCCGGCAGTTCACCAACTACGAGCTGGTGCCGGATGTGGTGGCGGCGCTGGAGTTCCTCGAATACTCCGGTGAACTCTGGCCCCACCTCTCTGGGCCGGGTTTCGGCACCGTCGCGCTCTACGACCTAGGTGCGTCCGGTCTGTCCGTGACGGTGGTCGACATCGGCTCCCGCCAGGTCTGCTTCACCGAGCGCACCAGCGATATCAGCGGCGACTATCTGGACGCGCTCATCCGCGAACAGCAGATCGCCTCCGGGCGTATCGCCCATCCGCCGGATCACACCGGCCTCACCGCCCTGGACAAGCTGTGCCGCGAGGCCAAGGAACAGCTCTCCGGCAGCAGCGCGGTGGCTCTGCCCTCCACCGAGGGGCTGGTCCTGCTGTCGCAGGAGAACTTCGAGGCCCTCATCATGCTGGCCGTCGAATCCTCCGCGCGCATGACCCGCGATGTCATCCTGCGCTCCGAGCAGCCCGTGCAGGCCGTCGCCCTGCTCGGTGGCTGCGCCCAGATTCCGCTGGTGGCAAGGGTTCTGCGGCGCTGGCTGGGCGTCCCGGTGATCGTGCCCGCCGCGCCCGAGACGGTGGTGACCCGCGGCGCCGCCATGCTGGCCCGCCCGGTCATGCCGCGCCCGGCCCCCGCCCCGTTCCCGGCCGCGCCGCGCGAGGAGGTCGCGCCGCGGCCCGCCGAGCCCGCCCCGGCCCAGCTCCTGGTCCCCGGCACGACCGACGGTCCGGGCCGCCGCCGCGAGGTGAGCATCGCCGGTGTCGCCGTGGGCGCGCTGGTCGTGGTGGCCGCCATCGGCATCACCCTGGGCTGGGGAACCCAAGTGCTGAGCCACGATTCGCAGCGCCAGGACGCGGTGACCAGCTCGGTCCCGACCAGCACCACCCGCCCGAGCGAAACGGCCACCGTCGCTCCGAGCACCACCGACGCCACCAACGAGGCGCTGGCCGGCCCGCCGCAGCCGCCGAGCACGACCACCACCACCGAGGCCCCCACCACCACGGTCGGCCCCAACACCATCACCCTCATCCCCGGCCTCCCGCCGGTGATCGTGCCCACCCTCCCCCCACTCTTCCCGCCCGCCCCGGCGCAACAGCAGCAAGCGCGCTGACCGCGGGCCGAGCGCCGCGAACCCGCCCCGGAGCGAAGCGGAGGGGCGAAGCGGACGCCGAGCCCCCCCCGGCGACGGCCCCGAGGGGGCG
>NZ_JBHWHH010000300.1:0-4554 GCF_042732555.1 Nocardia sp. NPDC059764 | reverse complement strand
GCACGACCCCCGCTCGCCGCGTCAGAGCCCGAAGACGCGGCGCGCGTTGCCGTCCAGGTACAGCTCGCGGGTCTCGTCGTCCAGGCCCAGCGCGTCGAAACCGTCGAGAGCGTGCTGGGGCAGGATCATCGGATAGTTGGTGCCGAACAGCACCTTGCGCCGCCCGCTCGCGGACTTCAGATACGAGACGAGTTCGGGCGGCAGCCTTTTCGTGGTGTAGGCGGAGGTGTCGATCACCACGTTCTCGTGTTTGCGGGCCACCGCGATCATCTCCTCGGTC
This sequence comes from Nocardia sp. NPDC059764, assembly GCF_042732555.1. Taxonomy (NCBI): domain Bacteria; kingdom Bacillati; phylum Actinomycetota; class Actinomycetes; order Mycobacteriales; family Nocardiaceae; genus Nocardia; species Nocardia sp. NPDC059764. Next base: position 4,274 of record NZ_JBHWHH010000300.1, on the reverse strand, counting down.
CACGGATAGCCGACGTGACCACACACGATGATCAGCTCCGGGAAGTCCAGGGCGACGCGGTCGATATAGGGGATCGGGCGGCCCGGCTCCGAGGGCCGCAGCGGACCGGTGTGCCCGACCTGCGTGCAGAACGGGATCCCGAGGTCCACGCAGGCGGCGTAGAGCGGATAGAAGCGGGCGTCGGTCGGCGGCACCTCCCACAGCCACGGCAGCACGCGGACCGCCGCGAAGCCCTCGTCGCGCACCCGATGCCGCAGCTCGCGCACCGATTCCATGGGTTTCCGCAGGTCCACCGAGGCCACGGCGGTCAGGCGGTCCGGGGCCTCGGCCACCCACGCGGCGACCTCGTCATTGGAGATGAGCGTGCCCTCCGGCGCGCACCACGCCGAGATGAGCGCCCGGTCGATGCCGCCCGCGTCCATCGCCGCCAGCGTCGCCTGCAACGGGATCTCGCCGGTGGGAATCGCTCCCCCGGTCCACCGCCGCAGCGAATCGAAGATGTCACGCGCGAGAAAACGCTCCGTCGGATGCTGAGCCCAAGCGTCGATCGTCACCTTTCCAGTGTGGGGAACAAACGGCCGTCGCGGATCGTTCTCCATGCACCAGGGGCGGAAAAAAATCAGCCGACAACGCAGCGTCGTTGTGCCACCATGTGATTCATCGAAGATCAGCCGACCGACACGGTCGTGACCAGCAGGAAGGGGGAGACGGCTTTGAATCCGAGTATCGACGAACAGTACCGGGGCTTCGGCCGTCTCCGGGCCCATTCGTAACCGGCCGACCCCCTTTTCCTGTTCGATCCCTTTCACGAAACATGGTGACCCCCATGCTGTTCCGTCATGCCGAAGACCCGGAGATAACCACCGACAATTGGATACACGCCGGAGTGCTGCTGCTCAACGCCTCCTACGAGGCGCTGACCACGATCCGCGCCGAGCGCGCGGTGGTGCTGCTGCTCGGCGGGGCCGCCGAGACCGTCGCCGAACGGCAGCCGCACTTCCCGATCCGCTCGCGGCACGTGGAGGTGGCGCTGCCGGAGACCATCCGGCTCACCCGCTACATCTACCTCGAGCACCGGATCCTGACGCACGACGACGACAGCCGCGCCACCCTCCCGGCGGTGCTGCGCCGCGACCGGTACCGCTGCGGGTACTGCTCCGGCTGGGCCCGCACCGTAGACCACATCCGCCCGCGGTCGAGGGGCGGGCCCAATACCTGGGCCAACCTCATCGCCGCGTGCGGTCCCTGCAATACGTACAAGGCGGACCGGACTCCCGCGGAGGCCGGCATGCGCCTGCTGTGGGAGCCCAAGGCCCCCAATGACAGAGAGCGGGCCCAGCGCCAGATCTGGAAGGAACTGGCGGCTTCCTGACTCGAGGAACGACAGACAGCCATCCCGCGTGATCGGACAGGAAAGGAGCGAGATCCGATGACGAACATTGCACTGCAGGAGCAGACCCTGGCGGATCTGCTCCCCATCTCCGACTCGAAGGACTACTGGGCGCGCGCGGCCTGCAAGGGTGACCCGAACCACGAGGCGTGGTTCCCGTACCCGTCGCAGGACTTCGACTACGCCCGCGGCATCTGCGCGGGCTGCCCGATCCGCCGCGACTGCGGTGACTTCGCGGCCCGCACCGGCCAGTCCGGCGTCTGGGGTGGGCACGAGTACGACCGCGGCAAGATGATCCGCGACTAGCCCAACTCTCGGGACTCTCGGGGGCCTCGCCCCCGAATCCCCGGGGACGGCGGGGGCTCTGCCCCCGAACCCCCGATGTGGGAGTTGGTTGCCCGGGCGGTCACCTCGCTGGAACGAGGTGGCCGCCCGTTTTCGTGCCGGTCGGGATGGGCGTTACCGGCTGGAACAGGTGGGGTGGTGGGCGTCAACATAGGATGGGCGCTCGTGGGTACTCATCGCGCCGCGGGCGGGTCACGAGGTGTCAGCAAAGGACCGGTTATCGCAGTCGTCGCGGTGATTGTGTTAGTGCTGGCGGTCGTCGGCTGGGCCTGGTTGTCGAATCGGTCGAAGGAGAAGGACAGCCGGGCCGCGTCGTCGTGTGTGGAGGGGACCGCCACGCTGGCGGTGACCGTCGATCCGGACATTCTGACGCCGGTGCAGGCCGCCGCGGATCGGTTCAATGCCACCGCGCCCCATGTTCGCGATCACTGCGCGCAGGTGGCGGTGACCGCGCAACCGTCGGCGGCGATGGTGGCGGCGTTCGTCGCGAACAAGTGGGACCCGGCCTTGGGTCCGCAGCCCGCGCTCTGGATTCCGCAGTCCTCGCGATCGGTCGAGCAGATGCGAGTGCCGGGTTTGATCGCGGGCACGCCGGCTCCGGTCGCGGTGAGCCCGGTGGTGCTGGCCGTGCCCGAGGAATTGCGCCAAGCCCTCGATACCTCGAAGGTGCACTGGGCGGATCTGGCCAAGCTGCAGACCGGTTCGCTGGCCGATGCCGGGCTGCCCGCGTGGGGCAAGCTGCGTCTGGCCATGCCCGGCGGTGACCCGACGGTCGCCGTCGCGGCCGCGGTCGGGTCGGGCGTCTCCGGCACCGACCCGCTCGACGAGAAGGCGGTCGTCACCGGACAGGTCGTCTCCGCGATCTCCGGTCTGGCCGCGAGCGCGCCCGCCGTGAAGGACGCTTCCAGTGCACTCGCCGATCTGGCCGGCGCGGCCGATGCCGCCGGGCCGGTGCACGCCGTGCCCGCCACCGAGCAGCAGATTCGCGTCCACGCCGGACTGACCGCCTACCGTCCCGACAACGCGGGCCCGGTGGCCGATTTCCCCGCCGCACAGCTCACCGGCCCCTGGGTCGACCAGACCCAGAATCTCATCGCGGGCCTGTTCTCCGACTTCCTGCGCGCCCCCGAACAGTCGAAACTGTTCACCGACAACGGTTTCGGCGCGGCCGCCCCCGCGACCACGAAGGCGCCGTCGAAGGCCGTCCTGGACAAGGTGAATCAGATCCTGGCCCACCCGGTGCTGGGCGTGCAGGCGACCGTCCTGCTCGACGTCTCCTCCTCCATGTCCACCACCGAGGGCTTCGGCACCCGGCTCGGCAATGCCGTGGCCGCGCTGTCGTCCACGATGACCGTGATGCCGCCGGAGTTCGGGCTCGGCGTGTGGGAGTACGCCAAGAACCTCGACGGCGCGAACGCGCACAAGGTGCTGACCCCGACCGCGCCGCTGACCGACGCCCAGCGCAACGCCCTCGCCCAGGGCCTGACCACGGTGACCGCGAGCCAGTCCAAGCAGGACCGCACCTACCCCACCCTGGAGGCTGCCTACAAGAACGTGCTCGCCAACTACGCCGCCGCGCGCACCAATTCGATCCTGCTCATCACCGACGGCCCCGAGGACGACTCCCCCGTCACCGGTGACCAGCTGCTCGCCGATATCGCCGCCGCGACCGATCCGGCGCATCCGGTGCGCATCGACGTGATCGTGGTCGGCGGCGCGGGAACCCAGACCCTGCAAACGCTGACCCAGCGCACCAGCGGCACCTACACGAAGGTCAACACCACCGCGGATCTGCCCTTCGGCACGGCGGTCTCGCAGGCGCTGACGACGCCCTGACCCAGCGGGCGGATCCGGACCGAGCAACAGCACGGCAACACATGGCCGTAATGTCCGGATCCGCCAGCTAACTCGTGGCATATTCGGCGGATGACACACAGTACGGGTCCCGAACCCACATTGAAGCAGGGCCTGGCCGCCGGAACGACCATCGGTGCCGGCATTCTGCTGCTCGTCATCGGCGTGCTCTCGGTCCTGCAGGGCATTTCCGCGGTGGCGTCGGACGACCTGCTGGTCGTCGGCTACGACTACATCTACAAGCTGAACACCACCGGCTGGGGCTGGATCCACATCGGTGTCGGCATCGTCCAGATCATCGTGTCGATCGGCCTGTTGAAGGGCTCCACCTGGGGCCGCACCGCCGCCCTCGTGCTGGCGGCGCTGTCCATCGTGGAGAACTTCCTCTGGATCCCCTACTACCCGGCCTGGTCGCTCCTCATCATCGCCCTCGACGTCGTGGTGATCTGGGCGATCTCCACCTACAAGCCGGTCCACGCCTGACCCGTTTCACCCTGCGCCACAACGACGAGCGCCCCATCGGTTCGGTAAACCGATGGGGCGCTTGCCTGTTCAGCTGGATCGGATCACTCCGCGTCGGTGTAGGAGTCCATCGGCGGGCAGGAGCAGACCAGGTTGCGGTCGCCGTAGGCGCCGTCGATGCGGCGGACGGACGGCCAGACCTTGGCGCGGGTGTGCTTGACGC
>NZ_JBHWHH010000299.1:0-4571 GCF_042732555.1 Nocardia sp. NPDC059764 | reverse complement strand
GGTCCTCGACCAGGGGACTTTCGTTTACCAGCGGTTCGCTGAGCTGTCATGACGCGCAGGTTGGATACGAACTGGACGTGCGACCGATCCGTGTCGGCACTGTCCCTTCACTGTCACTTCTAGTGGGAAGGCACCACCGGAGCATGGGCGTGTTCGCCGGAGTCAACAGGCGGGAATTTCTGGCGAAAGCCATGGCAGCGGGCGGTGCGGGCGCGCTCGCGTCGGTCGCCGGACCGATCATCGAAAAGGCTTACGCCGCAGACCCGGCGGGCATGGGCGGACTCGGCGACATCGAGCACTTCGTGTTGCTGATGCAGGAGAACCGCTCCTTCGACCACTACTTCGGCACCATGTCCGGGGTGCGCGGGTTCGACGACCCGTCCCCGGCCTGGAATCAGTACGGGTACACCCCCGGCGTCGGCCCCACCGCGGACGGCTTCCTCAACCCGTTCCGCCTCGACACCACCCGCGGCGCCAGCCTCGACGGTGAGTGCATCAACGACCCGGACCACAGCTGGGCGGCCATGCACAAGGCGTGGAACAACGGCCGCAACGACGGCTGGATGCCCATGTCGATCGCCTCGGTCGGACCCGGAAACGCGCCCGCCGCAATGGGTTACTACACCCAGGCCGACATTCCGGTGCACTGGGACCTGGCCAATGCCTTCACCCTGCTCGACAACTACCACTGCTCGGTGCTCGGCCCGACCGACCCCAACCGGCTGTACTGGATGTCGGCGACCATCGACCCCGAGGGGCGCAACGGCGGCCCGCTGCTCGAGACGCCGACCCTGATCCCGCAGAACGCCTACAGCTGGCGGACCATGCCGGAGAACCTCTCCGATGCCGGCGTCAGCTGGAAGATCTACAACAACCGGGACGTCGGCCCGCTGTCGTCGGTGATCCTGGACGGCATGATGGGCTGCTTCAAGCAGGCCGCCGACCCGAATTCCGAACTGGCCCGGCGCGGTAAGGCCCCGGCCTACCCGCAGGACTTCGCCGCCGACGTCGCCGCCAACCAGCTGCCCGCCGTGTCGTGGGTGATCCCGTCGCTGCTGAACTGCGAACACCCCGCGCTGCCACCGGCTTTCGGCGCGGTCGGCATCATGCAGGTGCTCGACATCCTCACCTCCAACCCGGCGGTGTGGGAGAAGACCGCGCTGATCATCAGCTACGACGAGAACGGCGGCTTCTTCGACCACGTCACCCCGCCGACCGCGCCCGCGGGCACGCCGGGGGAGTACGTCACGGTGCCGATCGACAAGAAGCACGAGGGCATCACCGGCCCGATCGGTCTCGGCTACCGCGTACCGGGCCTGGTCGTCTCGCCCTACAGCCGCGGCGGCCTGGTCGCCTCGGAGACCTTCGACCACACCTCGCAGCTGCGACTCCTGGAGCGCCGCTTCGGAGTCGACGTGCCGAACCTGACGGCGTGGCGGCGCAGTGTCACCGGTGACATGACCTCGGCCTTCGACTTCGGTTCCGGCCCCGATGCGTCCAAGCCCGTGTTCGCCCCGGCGGACCGGAAGGTCAACGACGCCATCGCGCAGTGCGGTCCGAACATCGCCCTCGGTACCGCGACCGTCGGCACCCCGTACCCGGTACCGCCGAACTCCATGCCGCGCCAGGATCCCGGCACCCGGCGCAAGCCCAGTGGCATCGTGTAATTCCGCTGCCGCGTAAGGAGACACGCGCACAACGCAGTGGCTCGGTCCGGTTCGGACCGAGCCAATGCGTATGTATGTGGCGAATCAGGGAGCGGTGCTGGAAGTTCCGGCGGAATCAGCCGACGGTGGCAGGCACCCAGCGGCGGACGACGCCGGACTCGGGTGACTGTTTTCGCCTGGTGGTCGCGCTGTGCCGGGCGGGGCTGAACAGCGCGGTCAGCCAGGACCGTCCGTGCTCGGCGAGAGCGGCTGCGACAGCGGGGATCTCGATGCAATGCACGGTGCCCGCCAGGCCCAGACGGTGGCGACCCGTCTGGAGGTTCTTGGTGCTCACTGATGTTCCTTCTCTTGCGTGTTAACCGGCCTGAAGATCGCCTGCGGCGAACAATAGCCGAACAAAAGTGTGAGTCACAGAATTTTGCGGGGCGTGCGCCCCGGCGTGTCGGAATGTTGCCGACAAACGGTCGGGATTGGCCGGAAAAGTTGCGAAATGATCTCACCGGCATCACGGAACGGGCAAGGACTGTGCTTGCAGGTGAAACGACCGGGTCGAGCGGGTAGTCCTGACCGGGTCGAATGGGTAACCCTGGCACGCGCCGGAACCGGCCGCGATGCGAGACTGGTCGAATGTTGCGAATCGGTCTCACCGGAGGCATGGGCGCGGGCAAGTCCACCGTGGCCCGCATTCTCACCGAGCGCGGAGCCGTGCTCGTGGACAGCGATGTCATCGCGCGCGAGGTGGTCGCCCCCGGCACCGAGGGCCTGGCCGCCCTGGTCGCCGCGTTCGGCGACGACATCCTGGCCGCCGACGGCAGCCTCGACCGACCCGCCCTGGCGGCCAAGGCCTTCGCCACCGACGAGGCCCGCGCCACCCTCAACGGCATCACCCACCCGCTGGTCGGCAAGCGCACCGCCGAACTCATCGCCGCCGCGCCCGCCGACGGCATTGTGGTGCAGGACATTCCGCTGCTGGTCGAGAACGGCCTGGCGCCGTTCATGAACTTGGTGGTCATCGTGGACGCCGCCGAGGAGACCCGGCTGCGCCGCCTGGTCGAGTTCCGCGGCATCGACGAGGCCGACGCCCGCGCCCGCATCGCCGCCCAGGCCACCGACGCTCAGCGTCGCGCCACCGCCGACGTCCTGCTCGACAACAATGGCGCGACCGGCCTGATCGACGCCGAGGTGCACCGGCTGTGGGACGAGCGCCTCGTGCCCTTCGAACGCAATCTGCGCACCCGCACGCCCGCCGCGCGGCCGGAACTGCCCGTGGTGGAAGCGAATCCGGAATGGCCCGCGCAGGCGCGGCGAGTGATCGCCCGCCTGGCCCTGGCGTGCGCTGCCGACGCGGCGAGCATCGAACACGTCGGGGCGACCGCCGTGGCCGGCAAGCCCGCGGCCGACGTCCTCGACATCCGGATCACGGTCGCGGCCGGGGTGGACCCGGACTCGCTGCGGGATCGACTGGCGGACATCGGTTTTCCGCCGGTTCCCGCCGGCGATCCGCTCGCCGCGGGCGTCGAGCTCGCGGCGGGGGAGCGACTGCACGCCAATGCCGATCCGGGCCGGGCGGTCACCCTGATCATCGGCGCCTAGCCGACGCGAAGGGGCCGTCGGCGCCTCTCGGTGCGGACGGCCCCTGGTTTCTCGGTCTACATCCAGGTGAGCGTGATGCCCTGGGAGGCCAGCCAGTCCTCGAAACTGTGTCCGTGTGCGGCGATTCCGTCGATGGTCGCGGTGGCGGACTCGATGGCCTGCTGGGCCTCGGCCAGGGTCAGGTAGTCGGCGGCGTGGGCGGCCAGTAGCTCGTCCACGTCGAGTAGCTCCACCTCTCTGCCCTGACGCACCACCAGGTCCAGGTAGTGGTCCACCGACTTCCACCGCTTCGGCCCGACCTGCGCGAACTCGCCGATGTCGATGTAGTAGTCCTGGTCGCGCAGATGCGCGGGGGTGAAGTGGAAGACGGTGGCGCGCAACGACACCGTGGGCAGCAGCCAGGATTCGATGTAGTGGAACTCGGGATGGTCCGAGGTGCGGGCCATGTACAGGCCCCACGGCTCCACCTGGTAGCGCTCCACCTGCCGCACGAAACCCTTGGGATCGATATTGGTGAGCTCGTCGATATTGAAGTACTCCACCTTGGGTCGGTGCAGATCCACCGCGGGCGCCCGAGTCATGTCATTCAGCATCGCGTGTCGAGCGGCGGTCGTCCAGGGGAGCGGGGGTGGCGCCGCTCGCAGATTGCTGGAATCCGGCGTGGAGCGGGGCGAATATCCCGAAAACTCTATTTGAAGCGAACATGTTTCGCTATTGTTCGATTGCGCTGTATCGTCGCGCACGACTACCCGCCGTTCGTGGGCGGGATCAACCGTAAGGGAATACCTGCATGAGCGAACAGAAAACCCGTGCCCGCCGGGTCGGCATGGGCCTCACGACCTTCGGCGCGGTGGCTGGGACCATCGTCCTGGCGGCGCCCCAGGCCGGTGCGTGGCCGACCGGCCTCGAGGTTTCCGGCACCAGCCACAATGTCGGCTGCTCCTACACGCTGACCGCGTCCATCGACGTCGACCGGCTGCTGTCGGTGGCCTTCCGTGACAACGGCACCGAGCTGCCGGGCAGCCCGGTCACCCCGTCGCTGCTGAGCGGCAAGGTCACCATCAACTGGACCCCGAGCACCGCGGGCAAGCACACGCTGACCGTGACCCAGACCCTGATCTCGAAGTCGATCGACGTCGACGTGGCCGAGGCCAACCCGCTGACCAGCACCGGCAGCGTCGGCTGCGGCCTGAGTAGCGGCTCGAGCAGCCTGTTCCCGAGCCTGTCGGGTGGTCTGAACGGCCTGCTGCCGAGCATCTCCGGCTAGTCGGAGGGCGGAGATACCCGCAAGACCTCGCCCGGTCCGGATCC
>NZ_JBHWHH010000298.1:0-4627 GCF_042732555.1 Nocardia sp. NPDC059764 | reverse complement strand
ATGTCTCGACCGGCGTTCGTGCACGAGCCCCCTGTCAGGATTGAACTGACGACCTTCGCTTTACAAGAGCGGTGCTCTACCACTGAGCTAAGGAGGCGGAAAACGGAGCCATCATAACCGGGGTGGCCGGCTGCGCGGAAAAGCCGGCTCCCGGTCGGAACGATGCTGACCGCGAACACCGGGACGCGGCCTGTCGACGCTCGTGGCATCGACGGCCGCGTTCGGAAGTCGTTCGCGCAGTATCGGACTAACCGCTGAGTGTCAGGACTGGGCCGCCTGACGAGCCGCGTCGTCCGCCGCCATGGCGTCACGCAGGCTCTTGGGCCGCATGTCGGTCCAGTTCTTCTCGACGTACTCGACGCATGCGGCGCGGGAGTCCTCGCCGAACACGACTCGCCAACCCGCCGGAACCTCGGCGAAGGCCGGCCAGAGGGAGTGCTGTTCCTCATCGTTGACCAGGACGAAGAACCGGCCGTCTTCGTCATCGAAGGGATTGGTGCTCATTTCACCTCACTGGATACTGGCGCTGTGTACGGGTACGTAGACGGATCGTCCAGCCACCGCAGTGTTGGAACGAGCCCCCGACGTTGATTCGACCCTAGCAAGGCAGGCGTTACCGCTGGGCGGTTACCTGCACTTCGTTCAGGCCACGAAGAATTCGACAAGGATCTTATTGACGACCTCCGGTTGTTCCAGGTAGCCGAAGTGCCCGGCGTCGGGAACCTCCTGGTAGCGGGCACCTGGAATGATATCGGCGACCTCTCGCGCGAGGTAGGGCGGGATCATCCGATCGTCGGCGAAGCCCAGCGCCAGGCAGGGCACGGTGATGCCGCGATAGGCCGCGGTGCGGTCGAAATCGTGATCCATGCGGCGCTGCGCCCGCACGCCCGGGGTGACCGGGCCGCCGGTGAATTCGAACAGGTCGAGCCAGTCGCGGGCGGCGTGCTGGTCGGCCAGCGAGGCCGGGGACAGGTTCATCAGGGCGGTCATGGCGGCCTCGTATTTGGCGGGCAGCCGCACGCCGGCGTCGTCGAGATCGTGCTCGCCGAGTCCGAGAGTTTTCTGAAACTGGTCGAGCCGGGCGTGTCCGGCCATGAACACGGCCTTGCGGACCAGATCGGGGCGGGCGAGCGCCACTTCTTGTGCGACCCGCGAGCCCATCGACTGGCCGACCAGGAAGACCGGGCCCTCACCGAGGAATTCGATCAGGGCGACCGTGTCGCGGACCAGGTCCTCGATGGTGATCCCGGCGGGCGATTCGAAGGAGGGCGCGATGCCGCGGTTGTCGAACGTGCAGACCCGGTATCCGGCCGCGACCAGCGCGGGGACCTGGTGTAGTTCCCAGACCCGGCCGCCGCTGCCGGTGCCCATGATCATGACGACCAGCGGCGCCGACCCCTTGACGTCGGTGCCCTTGGACCGATCTCCCTTGACCTGGTAGTTCAGCGAGATTCCGTTCACCGTCGCCAACGGCATGCTTGCGACCCCTAACATCAGGTGTTGCCATTCTCTTTGCGTCCACCGTATAGGTCTGGGCCGACGGATTGTTTCGTCCCCGGCCGCGTTGCGGTTAGGGCTCGCAATGCACGCGGCGGCGAGGCCCGACTTCCCTGGCAGATACGATGGACTCCTCGCACCGAGCAGACTTCTCCGAGAGGACATGAGATGGCCGCGAAGACCGGCGCAAACGACATCGCGGACGACGATCTGGAGCCGCTCGCCGACGAAACCGCTCGCCAGGCGCAGCGTGTCGTGGCGGCGTACGCCACCGACGCCGACGAATGCCGCATGCTGCTGTCGATGCTGGGCATCGCTCCGACGCGAGGCGAATGACCCGTGCACCCGGATAGCTCCGGCTCCGGTTTCGTCGTCGTCGCCAACCGGCTCCCGGTTGACCTGGAGCGCCTGCCCGACGGAACCACTCGCTGGAAGCGCAGCCCCGGCGGTCTGGTCACGGCACTGGAACCGGTCCTGCGCAATAACAAGGGCGCCTGGGTCGGCTGGGCCGGCGTCCCGGACGTGGAGCTCGATCCGATCGTCGAGGACGGTCTGGAACTGCATCCCGTCCCGTTGTCGGGCGACGAGGTCGCCGATTACTACGAGGGCTTCTCCAACGCGACGCTGTGGCCGCTGTATCACGACGTGATCGTGCGGCCGGTCTACGACCGCCAGTGGTGGCAGGCGTACGTGCAGGTGAATCGGCGTTTCGCCGAATACACCGCGAAGGTGGCCGCCGAGGGCGCGACCGTGTGGGTCCAGGACTACCAGCTGCAGCTGGTGCCGAAGATGCTGCGCATGCTCCGCCCCGACCTGACCATCGGCTTCTTCCTGCACATTCCGTTCCCGCCGGTGGAACTGTTCATGCAGATGCCGTGGCGCACCGAGATCGTCGAGGGCCTGCTCGGCGCCGACCTGATCGGCTTCCACCTCCCGGGCGGCGCGCAGAACTTCCTGTATCTGGCCAGGAGGCTGGCCGGGCAGCCGACATCGCGCGGCAATGTGGGCGTGCGTTCGAAACTCGGTGTGGTGCAGGTGGGTTTCCGCACCGTGCGGGTGGGCGCGTTCCCGATCTCCATCACCTCCGCGGAACTGGACGAGTATTCGCGTCGCCGCGATGTGCGGGAGCGGGCCGCGAAAATCCGTGCGGAACTGGGCAATCCGAAGACGATCCTGCTGGGCGTCGACCGCCTCGACTACACCAAGGGCATCGACATCCGGCTCGCCGCGCTCGAGGAGCTGCTGCACGACGGCCGCATCGACCCCGCGGACACGGTGATGGTGCAGCTGGCCACGCCGTCCCGCGAACGCGTCGAGTCCTACAAGCAGATGCGCGGCGATATCGAACGCCAGGTGGGCCGCATCAACGGCGAGTTCGCCCGGGTGGGTTACCCGGTGGTGCACTATCTGCACCGCCCCATCCCGCGCGAGGAGCTGATCGCGTTCTTCGTGGCCGCCGACGTCATGGTGGTGACCCCGCTGCGCGACGGCATGAACCTGGTCGCCAAGGAGTACGTGGCCTGCCAGGGCAGCCTCAACGGCGCACTCGTGCTGAGCGAGTTCACCGGCGCGGCAGCCGAATTGCGACAGGCCTACCTGTGCAACCCGCACGACCTGGACAGTGTCAAGGACGCGTTGATCGGCGCGATCGACGACGACCGTGACACCCGCCGCCGGCGCATGCGCGCCATGCGACGCCAGGTCCTGACCCACGACGTCGACCGGTGGGCCCGCGCCTTCCTCGACGCCCTGGCCACCGACCGCGTCGCGGGCAGCGCCCTGCTCACCGACGACGACGTGGACCCGGACCTGAGCCGCTGACCGCTCGAAACTCGAACGCCCCCTGGAGTTCCCAGGGGGCGTTCGCCGTAGTGCGGCCTATTCCGCTGTCTCGCCGCCGAATTCACCGAACCGGTAGGTGACACCCGTGAGCCGTTCGGATTCGGCCCACACCCGCGCCGCCAAGTCCGGATCGAGCGCCTGCTCGCTGGGCGCGTTCAGGACGGGGTAGCCCTTGGTGAACCCGGCCGGCCCGAACAGATCTCCGGGCTGGACAGCGGGATCGGTCGCCGCCCGCAGCATCGGCAGCGCACCCATCTCCACGGTCTGCATGCCCACCCGGAACACCCAGCGCAGCGACGGCCGCGACAGGAAGGTGAGGACGGGCCCGAGGTTCTGGGCGAAATCCGATTCGGCCGCCCCCGGATGCGCGGCGATCGACATCAGCTCGGTATCGGTGCCATTGAGCCGCCGCTGCAACTCGAACGCGGTCAGCACATTGGCCAGCTTGGACTGCGCGTACGCCTGAAATCCCTTGTAGGGCCGCCGTTCGAAGAACAGATCGTCGAGATCGATCGGGGCGTCCTTCTTGGAGGCGAACCCCGTGGTCACGGCCACCACCCGCCCCGCGGGCGCCGCGAGCAACAGGTCCAGCACCAGCCCGGTGAACGCGAACGGCCCGAGATGGTTTGTCGCGAAGGTCGTCTCGAACCCGTCCACGGTGAGGCTCCGCGCCCGGCCCAGCATCCCCGCATTGTTGACCAGCAGATCAACCCGCTCGACCTCGTCATGCAACCGCGCCGCGGCCTTGCCGACCGAATCCAGCGAAGCCAGATCGAGCTCCACGAACGGCAATTCGGCGTCCGGCACCCGCGCCCGGATGAGATCCGCGGCCGCCCCGGCCTTCTCGGCGTTGCGGCAAGCCATGACCACCCGAGCGCCATGCTCGGCCAGCCGCAGCGCGGTCTCCAGCCCCAGGCCGCCACTGGACCCGGTGACGATCGCGGTGCGCCCGTGGAGATCCGGAATGTCAGCGGCGGTCCAGCGCATGTTCTTGGTACCCATGCGTTACATCCTGAACGGTCCGCTTCCACTTGGCCCATCGACCGTCCTCGAAATACCGCCCACCGCACCGTCTCCCGCTCCGGCATCCATTCACCCGCTTAGGCGATTGGCGTGTTGTCGGCCCGACTGGACGGCAGGACGCGCGCACGGACGGAGAGTCCCGCCACCCACGGCTCGCCCCCCGTCGTGAATCCGCGCACGGAAAAGGCCGTGGCGCGCTGGGTTATCCCGCGCGCCCCCGGCGTACACACTGGGTTCGGCAGATCGGGGTGGCCTCGGAGACGAG
>NZ_JBHWHH010000297.1:0-4685 GCF_042732555.1 Nocardia sp. NPDC059764 | reverse complement strand
CGTCGAGCCCGCGGCGAACCTCATCGCCAACACGCTGTTGCTGATGATGACCGACCCCCGCTTCACCAGCAGCATCGTTCAAGGGATCCCCCTGCCCACGCGCGTCGCGATCGACGAGCGGTTGACGTCCGACCCGCCGATGGCGAACTACTGCGTCACCTACCCGCAGCAGCCGGTCATGTTGGACAAGGTGTGGCTGCCGGCGCATCAACCGGTCATCATCAGCATGGCCGCCTGCAATACCGACCCAGAGTTGGAACCGGGCAGTCCCCTTGATAACGGCTGGAACTTGGCATTCTCCTCGGGCCCGCACGCCTGCCCCGCGCACGCCCGGCCCTTCGGGGTCCTGCTCGCGCAGGAGGCCATCGATCAACTCCTCGACTACCTACCGGAAATAAGACTGGCGGTGCCTGTCGACGATCTGGTGTGGCGGCCGGGTCCGTTTCACCGCGCGCTGACAGCGCTGCCCGTCGCATTCCCGCCGTCGAAGCCGTTTTCGGTCCCGTAAGGGGGAATCGCCGCGGGGCACCGGCTTTCCGGGCAGGCCCCGCGGCGGGTCAGCGATCAGCCGCTCGCCGAAGCGATGCGGCCGACGCGGTCTAGGGTTCCTTCTCGAATCCCGCGCCTATCGCAGGAATACCGGCAGGCGGGCGTGCCCGTTGGCGATGAAACCGGGCACCGTGCCCAGCTCGTCGGGCGAGGCCGCGAGTTTCATGTGCGGGAACGCCTGGAACAGCGCGGGAAGACCCACGAGGGCCTCGAGCCGTGCCAGCGGTGCGCCGGGACAGCGATGGGGACCGTGCCCGAAGGCCATGTGGCCCTTGTTCGTCCGAGTGGGATCGAACGTACCCGCGCTGTCGCCGTACACCTTCGGGTCCCGGTTGGCGCCGGCGGGGCACGAGAGTATCGGATCGCCCGCGGTGATCGCGACGTCGCCGAGAACGAAATCGGTCACCGCGTAGCGCAGCGGGGCGTGTGCGATCGACGGTTCGAACCGCAGCGTTTCCTCGATCACATCGGACCAGGGCAGACTGCCGTCGAGCGCGGCGGCCAGGTGGTCCGGGTGGGTGAGCAACTGGAAGACGGCCTGGTCGAGCAGGTCCACTGTCGTCTCGTGCCCGGCGTTGATCGTCAGATAGAGCGTCCCGATGAGCTCCTCGACGCTGAAAACCGTTGCGGGATCGTCGGCGTGGGCGATGAGGGTACTGGTCATGTCCTCGGCGGGATTATCGCGACGATACGCGACGAGCTCCTGGAGCAGCCCGATCATTGCCTGGTAGTTGGCCACGGCTTCCGCTTCGCTCAGGGCGACGTCGAAGATTCCGTCCACGCACGTCCGCAGAGGCTCGATCAGCTCCTGGGGAACGCCCATCAACTCGTTGATCACGCGCAACGGCAGCGGATAGGCGAAATGCTCGCGGATGTCGACGGGCTCACCCCCGGTCCTGGCATCGAGACCCGTCACCAGATCATCGGCGATCGCCTGGATCCGAGGCTCCAGCGCCGCGGTCCGCCGGTCGGTGAACACCGGCACCAGAGGGGCGCGGAGCCGACGGTGATCCGGTCCATAGGCGGTGAACATGGACCAGGTGTTCACCCAGTTGAGCAGCGGGAATTCCGTGCCGATCCGGCCTTCCCGGAAGGCCGGCCAGTGCTGGCGCGGGTCCTTGGAAACCGCATGGCTGGAGAGAATCTCCTTGAGCATCGTCGTGTCGGTCACAGACCATGCGAGCACTCCGCCCGGGAGCACGACCTGGGTGACCGGTCCCCGCTCGCGGATACGGGCAATCTCACCCTGGATGTCAGGACCTTCGGGATCGAGGACAATGGGGTCGGTGTGGCTCTTCATGTGAACTCCAATCTGACCGTGAACCCGGCGTGCGGAGGCTGATGTAGCGCCCCCTCGGCTTCAGGGCCTTCACAAAAGTAGCCGATGTTGTTGCTTCTCAACGTTTTACGCCACAGACTCGGGAAACCACACGGGCAGCGATTCCGGGGCGCGGTGAAACGGACCCAGCCGCAGTCTGTCGAGCGGTCCCCGGCGGATCCGTGATACGTCGCCATGCCCACTCAATACGACCCCCAATCCGGCCAGACCTGGACCACCAGCGCCACCACCTACCTCCCCGTCGACATGGCAGCCCGAATCCCCTTGCTGCTCAGCGGTACCGGCAGCAGCCGGTAGGCCCGGACAGATCCCGATCGGGCGGTTACAGGGGGAGCATCGCGGCGGCGATCCGGTCGGATGCGTTGCCGGGCAGGGCGGTACCCACGCCATCGAGGATGAGTAGTTGTGCCCCAGGGATTTCGGTGGCGAGGGCCTCGCCGTTGCCGACCGGGAAGAACGGGTTGGCGCGGCCGTGCACTACGAGCGTCGGTATGGCGAGGGCGGCGAGTCGGGAGCGCCAGCGCGGGGTGCAATCGATGCGGGCGAAGGCCATTCCGAGTTGGTTGGCCTGGTGGACCGCGGGATCGGTTGACGGCGTGCGGTCCCAGATTCGGGTTGCTGTGGTGCGCGCGTCATCCGGGTCGTTGCTCATCAGCTCGGCTCCCGCGGCGGCGAACGCCGCGACCGCGTCGCGGTCGGTCCAGTCCGGCTGGGGGCGGGAGAACAGCGCGCCCATGACGGCGGGGTCGTGGTCGGGTAGGTCGTCGTCGACCGGGCCCGGGGCGACCGGTCGGGTGTTGACGAGGGTCAGTGCGGTGAATACGGCCGGGTGGTCCAGCGCGGCGACCTGGGCGACCATGCCGCCTACGCCGATTCCGGCGAGATGGGCGGTCCCGGCGCCCAGCGCCTCGACCAGCGCGGCCGCGTCTGCGACGAGGTCTCGGAGGTCATAGTTCGGGTTCTCCGGGTCGGCGGTCGTCGACGCACCGGAATCGCGCAGGTCGTAGCGGACCACGTGCCGACCGGCCGATGCGAGCCGCGCGCACAGTTCGTCGGTCCAGGACAGCATCGTCGGGCTGCCGACCAGCAGGACGAGCGGATCATCGGCCCGGCCGAACCTCTCGACGCCGAGGTCCACACCGTTCGCCCGCACCGAGGTCACGCCCATTCGAATCGGTTCCGCCATGCCGAACTCCTGTCTGTCGGTCCGCCCCGATGTACCGACGACGAATCGACCGGAAAGTCATCGGTGTGGTCCTACGCTCGCCCCAGGGCCTGACACCCGAGTCGGGTGGCTGAAACGGCAGCCTTCAGCGCCCGCTGACCGGAGAGCGGGTCAGCGTGCGCTGAGGGCGGTGTGGAGGGTGGCGGCCCACTGCTGAACGATTTCCTTGCGGCGCAAGGAGTCGTCGGTCAGGACGTCGGCGAGGCCGAGGCCGCGGGCCAGATCGAGGGTGGCCTGGACCAGGTGGTGGGTGACCGGGTCGGCGTCGTCCACACCCAGGGCTTCGATGGCCATGCGGTGGGAGATGCGGCCGAAGCGGGCTTCCATGGGGACGATGCGTTCACGGAGGACCGGGTCGGCGGCGGCGTGGGTCCAGACCTGGAGGGCCGCCTTGAAGATGGGGGCCGTGTAGGACTCGACCAAGCCGGCGACGACGGCTTCGGTGCGGGCTACGCCCTCGGCTACCTCCGCTACCGCGAGGGCGTCGGCCTTGGCCTGGGCCATGCGGGCCTCGAACATGTACTCGAGGGCGGCGGTGATCAGGTCTTCACGGGTGGGGAAGTGGTGTTGGGCGGCGCCTCGGGACACCCCGGCTCGTTCGGCGACGACGGCGACCGTGGCGGCCGCCCAGCCCATCTGGGACAGGCAGTCGATGGTCGCCTCCAGCAGCCGCTGCCGGGTGGCCCGGCTGCGGTCCTGCTTGGGTTCGTGGGGTGTCGCCATGGTGACCTATTGTGCCCAGCTCGGTGGGCGGCGCTGCAGGAAGGCCGTCATGCCCTCGATCACCTCAGGGGTGCCGAAGTAGCTCGCTGAGCGTTTGGCCAGTTCCTCGGCCCGCAGGTCGAAGACCTCGAGCAGGTCGGTATTGACCAGACGCTTGGCCTCGGCCAGGCCCTGCGGGGAGCCCTTGCGGAGTTCGGCACGCAGGCGGGCCACCTCGGCGGCGGGGTCGTCGGCGGCCACGGTGATGAGGCCGTTGCGTTCGGCCTCGGCGGCGTCGAAGGTCTCGCCGGTGGAGAAGTAGCGGGCGGCGGCGCGCGGGGACATGCGGGGCAGCAGGGTCAGGGAGATCATGAACGGGGCCAGGCCGATCCGGACCTCGGTGAGGCCGAAGCTGCTGTCGCGGCCCGCGACCACCAGGTCGCAGGCGGCGATGATGCCCATGCCACCCGCGCGGACATTGCCGTTCACCTGCGCCAGCACCGGTTTCGGCATAGCCAGGATGTCGCGCAGCACCGAGATCATCCAGCGAGTGCGGATCTCGGCGGCGGCCGCCGGGTCGGCGTCCACGGCTTCCTTGAGGTCCGCGCCGGCGCAGAAGGTGTTGCCGGTGTGGGTGAGCACGACACCGCGCACGGCGTCATCGGCGGCCGCCCGCTGCAAGCCCGCGAGCAGTTCGGTGACCAGCCGTGAGGACAGGGCATTGCGATTGTGCGGGGAGTCCAGGGTCAGCACCGCGAATCCGTCGCTCACCTCGTAGCGGACGAACGGCGCGTCCGCGCCGGCTGGGTCGGTCATCGAAAC
Source organism: Nocardia sp. NPDC059764 (assembly GCF_042732555.1). NCBI lineage: Bacteria > Bacillati > Actinomycetota > Actinomycetes > Mycobacteriales > Nocardiaceae > Nocardia > Nocardia sp. NPDC059764. The sequence continues at coordinate 48 of NZ_JBHWHH010000297.1, read as the reverse complement.
TCCTGCTGCTGAGAGACTTTTCGGGAAAGCGGGACGAGTGGCGGTGGC
>NZ_JBHWHH010000296.1:0-4705 GCF_042732555.1 Nocardia sp. NPDC059764 | reverse complement strand
AGATACTCAGCGACTCACCGAGCGCTTGTACTGCTTCTGGGCGAGCGGCACGAAGATCGCCAGGATCACGACGATCCACATCAGGGTCGTCGCGACCGGATGCCGCATGGGCCAGACATCCGCGCTCGGTCCCATCGGCGAGGTGTTGCCGAACAGCTCACGCGTCGCCTGGGTCACGGCCGACACCGGATTCCATTCCGCCACAACGCGTAACACCGTCGGCAGGTTCGCGGTCGGCACGAAGGTGTTGGCGATGAACGTGAGCGGGAAGATCACCATGAAGCTGGCGTTGTTGTAGACCTCCGGCGCACGCACCAGCAGGCCGACCACCGCCATGATCCACGACACCGCGTACGCGAACAGCAGCAACAGCACGTACGCCAGCACCGCGTCGAGGAACGAACCGCGGATCCGCCAGCCCACCAGCAGCCCGGTCAGCGACATCACCACCAGGCTCACCACATTGATGACCACGTCGGAGAGCGTGCGCCCGATCAGCACCGCCGACGGGGCCATGGGCAGCGACCGGAAGCGGTCGATGATGCCCTTCTGCATGTCCTCGGCCAGGCTCAGGCCGGTGAACGTCGCGCCGAACACCACGGTCTGGGCAAAGATGCCGGCGATCAGGAACTCGCGATAGGACGTGCCCGGCAACTGGATCGACGAGCCGAAGACGTAGGCGAACAAGAGCACGAACATGATCGGCGACAGCGTCGAGAAGATCAGCACGTCCGGCACCCGCCGGATCTTGACCACATTGCGTTTGGTGATGGTGATGCTGTCGGTCACCACCATGGCCAGTCGCTGTGCGAGCGAAGGCTTTCCGGCGACGGCGAGCGCGGCGCTCATCGGGCGCCCTCCTTCTCCTCGGCGGATCGATTGCCGTTGATCAGTTCCTCGGCCTGGTGTCCGGTCAGGGACAGGAACACATCATCGAGCGAGGGCCGGCGCAGCCCCACGTCGCGGATCTGGACCTCGTGCTCGGTCAGCTGCCCGATCGCGTCCACCAGCGCCTGCGAGCCGTCCCGGACCGGCACGATGATCCGCCGCATCCCCGGCTCGAGCCGAATCTCGCCGTGCGCCAAGCCTTCCAGCGCCTGCCGCGCCACCGCGAGATTGTCGGCGTGATCGACGACCAGCTCGATCCGGTCGCCGCCCACCATCGCCTTGAGCTCGTCGGAGGTGCCCTCCGCGATCACCCGGCCATGGTCGATGACGGCGATGGAGTCGGCCAGCCGGTCCGCCTCCTCCAGGTACTGGGTGGTCAGCAGCAGCGTGGTGCCGCCCGCCACCAGTTCCTCGATGACATCCCAGAGGTCCAGGCGTGCACGGGGATCCAGTCCGGTGGTGGGTTCGTCCAGGAACAGCACCGGCGGATTCGCGACCAGCGCGCCCGCCAGGTCCAGGCGGCGGCGCATACCGCCGGAGTAACCCTTGACCGGACGGTCGGCGGCATCGGCGAGGCGGAACCGGTCCAGCAGCTCGCGTGCTCGCTCCTTACTGCGCCGCACCCCCATGTGGTACAGCCGGCCCACCATCTCGAGATTCTCGAAGCCGGTGAGGTATTCGTCGACCGCGGCGTACTGGCCGGAGGTGCCGATGCGGGAGCGCAGCCGCTGCGGGTCCTGCAGGACGTCCACCCCGGCGACGACGGCATGGCCGGCGTCGGGGATGAGCAGCGTGGTGAGCACGCGCACGGCGGTGGTCTTGCCGGCGCCGTTGGGGCCGAGCAGGGCGGTCACGGTGCCTTCGGGGACCGAGAGGTCGAGGCCGTCGAGGGCGACCAGCTGGCCGTACCTCTTGACCAGACCCTCGGCGACAATGGCGTCAGGCATGATTCTCCTGTTCCGAACTGCACGGATGCGGTCGAACACGATCGTCGGCGTCTGGCCAGTATGCCCGGATCGCAGGAGTGAGTCATCCGAGTTTCACCAGTGTCGGCGCGGACGGCGGCCGGGATCGCGAGTCGTCAACTACTCGAACGTAATTCGGCGAAGGACGCATATCGGTCACGATGCCGAGCTCGCTGCCGAGAACCGCGCTTTTTCCTCGAAAAAATCTTTGAACGCGATGCCCCGATAGCCACACAATCCGAATTCGTCGCGTAGGATCGTTCCCGTCGGCCCCTCCCCCCCGGGCCGACCTTACGCGGGCCTCGGCTAACTCCCCCCCTTCGCCGAGGCCCGCCCCCATTCCCGGAGCACGTCCTCGACGGGGACCACTCAGACCAGCGGCCGAATCTCATTGCGGCGCAGCACATGCCCGTACAGCCGGTTGATGCCCTTCACCCGCACCGTGGCCAGATGCCGCAGCGTGAAATCCAGATCCGCCTCGATGGCCGCGGCGGCCCCGTCGTCCACCAGCACCGTGCCCGGCCGGGCCACACCGGTGAGCCGCGCCGCCGTGTTCACCGTCGACCCGTAGAGGTCGCCGAAGCGCTGCAACACCTCCCCGTAGGCCAGACCCACCCGCAGCTCCTGGGTGACGCCGTGCGAGGCGATGGCGGCCTCCTGCACCGCGAGCGCGATCCGCGCCCCGTCGGTGGCCGTCGCCGCCGCGAACATGACCTCGTCGCCCACGTTCTTGATCACCCAGCCGCCATTGGCGACGATGGCGTTGCTGGTGGCCGTCTCGAAGGCCTCCAACAGCGCCGACAGCTCATCGGCCTCCAGGTGGCGGGTCAGGCGGGTGTAACCGACCATGTCGGCGAATCCGACGGCCAGTACGCGAACCGTGTCCCCCGCCGCCGCTCCCCCGTCCAGCGACCGCGCCAGCGCGGCGTCCAAGTGTCTGCGGAAGGCGTAGCGCTGCAAGGTCTCGAATTCGGTGACCACCTCGTCGGTGGCGATACGCGCGGCTTCCTTCGGATCGATGTCCGGCTGCTCGCGCGTGATGGTCGTGATCCGGTCCAGGATCTCCTCGGTCACCAGATCGACCTGCCACTCCGCCAGCCGCGCCATGGACCGCCCCAGCGTCCGCGCGGCCGTGGTCTGGCGGTGCGTGTCGGCGGTGGCCAGCACGTGCAACTTGGCGAAGGTCTGGGCGGCCTCGACATCGGAGTCGCTGTACTCCACGGCCTCGTCGTCCGGATCGGCCGGGAAGCCCAACGCCACCCACAGGCGGCGGGTGACATTGTTGGGCAACCCGGTCAGATCCGCGACCTGATGCCGGTTGTACCGGCGCGGGCCGCTCAACAGATATGGCTCGACCACGGACCGCACCAGCTCGGAGATCTCTGTGGACGCCATCTCTCGACCTTACGGCGTGAATCGGATGGAAAACCGCCGCTTGTTCCGTGTCACAGCCAAATTCGAGGCGGTCAGCGCGTGGTGACCTCATGCCACAGGTCGGCGTCATTGCGCTGACGCAGTTTGCTGATCCCGAAAACGACGGCGGCGGCGATCACTATGGTGAGCACGATTTTCATGAATCCCACAGTACTGCAACGACAGAAGCCGCAGACCGAAGCGGTCTGCGGCTTGTGGGAGTGGAGCCTAGGGGAATCGAACCCCTAACCCCTGCCTTGCAAAGGCAGTGCTCTGCCAATTGAGCTAAGGCCCCTGGGAAGGCAGTTCGTTCTTTACCTGTGGGTGGGCCTAGGAGGACTTGAACCTCCGACCTCTTCGTTATCAGCGAAGCGCTCTAACCGCCTGAGCTATAGGCCCTTAGTGGGTGTTCGAAGTGCGTGACTCGAACGAGGCAGAAGATTACCGTACGTCGGCACCGATAACCAAAACGGCCGGTCAGCGGCTTGCGGAAGCAAGGCTGACCGGCCGTCGCAGGCGGATCGAAACAGCGGTTTCCTAGTCCGGATCGGACAGGGTGACCTGGACGCCGCCGACCAGATCGGTGCACTGGTTGTAGACGAACACCCCGACCGTGGACAGCGCGGTCAGCAGCACCACATTGATCAGGCCGATCACACCGGCGTAGCCGAAGACCGTGCCCGCGTCGATGAGCGCCGAGCTGGAGTTGTCCGAGACCATGTCGGTGAAGGTGGAGTTCAGGCGCTCCCAGACGCCCATGCCCTCCAGCACCAGGTACAGCAGGCCGACCGCCAGCATCCACACGAAGAACATGGCCACGCTGATCACCAGCGAGACCTTCAGCGTGGACCACGGGTCGATGTGGCGCAGCTGCACGGTGGCGCGCAGCGGCTCACCCGTGGCCGCGGCCTGCGCCACCGCCGCGGGGGCGGACGGCGAGACCGGACCGGCCGGCGCGATCGGCTCCGGCGGCGGCAGCGGGTGCCGCAGCTCGGACAGATCCGGCAGATCCTTGACCAGTTCCGGGCGGGAGATGCTGCGGGTCGGTCCGTCGATGCCGACGGACTTCACCATGGCCGCCTCCTTGCGCGCCGCCTTGGCCGCCAGGTCGGCGGTGGTGCGGGCATTGGAGACACCGGCGTTCAGGCCGCCGCCCTGCAGGCCGCCACCGCCGAGGCTCGGATTGGTCCCCGGCCGGCCCGCCGCCGGGGCCTGGCCCGGGCGGTACAGGTTGGACTGCGGCTCCCGCTGCGGCAGCTGCGACCAGCCCTCCTGGAAGGGCGAACCGCCCTGCCCGTCCGCCGCCTCGGGGGCGGCGGGCGCCGCGGCGGCCGCGGGGGCCTCGGCGGCCGAATCACCGGACTTGTCCGGCAATTCGGAATTCTGCGGCGTTCCACCGTCCTGCGCGCCCGGCCTCGGAATGGGCCGCGGCGGAATCG
>NZ_JBHWHH010000295.1:2029-4746 GCF_042732555.1 Nocardia sp. NPDC059764 | reverse complement strand
GTCTTCTCAGTGATCTGTGTGTTGTTTCAGATACTGCACAGTGGACGCGTAGCTTCTTTGTTGGTAAGTCCTCGGCCTATTAGTACCAGTCACCTACATCTGTTACCAGACTTCCAGTTCTGGCCTATCAACCCAATGGTCTGTTGGGGGCCTTACCCCCTCGAGGGGGTGAGAAACCTCATCTTGGAACAGGCTTCCCGCTTAGATGCTTTCAGCGGTTATCCCTTCCGAACGTGGCCAACCAGCCGTGCTCCTGGCGGAACAACTGGCACACCAGAGGTTCGTCCGTCCCGGTCCTCTCGTACTAGGGACAGCCTTCCTCAAGTTTCTAACGCGCGCGGCGGATAGAGACCGAACTGTCTCACGACGTTCTAAACCCAGCTCGCGTGCCGCTTTAATGGGCGAACAGCCCAACCCTTGGGACCTACTCCAGCCCCAGGATGCGACGAGCCGACATCGAGGTGCCAAACCATCCCGTCGATATGGACTCTTGGGGAAGATCAGCCTGTTATCCCCGGGGTACCTTTTATCCGTTGAGCGACACCGCTTCCACTTGCCGGTGCCGGATCACTAGTCCCGACTTTCGTCCCTGCTCGACCTGTCGGTCTCACAGTCAAGCTCCCTTGTGCACTTGCACTCAACACCTGATTGCCAACCAGGCTGAGGGAACCTTTGGGCGCCTCCGTTACATTTTGGGAGGCAACCGCCCCAGTTAAACTACCCACCAGGCACTGTCCCTGAACCCGATCAGGGTCCGAGGTTAGAGGTCCAATACGATCAGAGTGGTATTTCAACGATGACTCCCTCGACACTGGCGTGCCGATTTCACAGTCTCCCACCTATCCTACACAAACCGTACCGAACACCAATACCAAGCTATAGTGAAGGTCCCGGGGTCTTTTCGTCCTGCCGCGCGTAACGAGCATCTTTACTCGTACTGCAATTTCGCCGAGTCTGTGGTTGAGACAGCTGAGAAGTCGTTACGCCATTCGTGCAGGTCGGAACTTACCCGACAAGGAATTTCGCTACCTTAGGATGGTTATAGTTACCACCGCCGTTTACCGGGGCTTAAATTCTCAGCTTCGCGCCGAAGCGCTAACCGGTCCTCTTAACCTTCCGGCACCGGGCAGGCGTCAGTCCGTATACATCGTCTTACGACTTCGCACGGACCTGTGTTTTTAGTAAACAGTCGCTTCTCACTGGTCTCTGCGACCCCACCCAGCTCCCACCGTAAAGGCGTTCACCAGGCGTGGTCCCCCTTCTCCCGAAGTTACGGGGGCATTTTGCCGAGTTCCTTAACCACAGTTATCTCGATCGCCTTAGTATTCTCTACCTGACCACCTGTGTCGGTTTGGGGTACGGGCCGTGTACCAACTCACTAGAGGCTTTTCTCGGCAGCATAGGATCACTGAATTCGCCTCAATCGGCTACGCATCACGTCTCAGGCTATGTGAACCGCGGATTTGCCTACGGTTCGCCCTACACGCTTACACCAGGTATTCCATCACCTGGCCCAGCTACCTTCCTGCGTCACCCCATCGCTTACCTACTACAGCCAGGGTCATGCGCAGCCGCGTTCCCTCTCGCCCGAAGGCTCGATAAGACCGCATTTGGGCACTTAGCACAACTGATTCGATATTTGGCGCGGATACACGGGTACGGGAATATCAACCCGTTGTCCATCGACTACGCCTGTCGGCCTCGCCTTAGGTCCCGACTCACCCTGGGCGGATTAACCTGGCCCAGGAACCCTTGGTCATTCGGCGGACGAGTTTCTCACTCGTCTTTCGCTACTCATGCCTGCATTCTCACTCGCATAGCCTCCACGGCTGGATCACTCCGCCGCTTCCCTGGCTATACGACGCTCCCCTACCCATCCAGACTCCTGGCTCGAAAGCGGGATAATGTCTGAATGCCGCGGCTTCGGCGGTGTACTTGAGCCCCGCTACATTGTCGGCGCAGAATCACTTGACCAGTGAGCTATTACGCACTCTTTCAAGGGTGGCTGCTTCTAAGCCAACCTCCTGGTTGTCTTCGCGACTCCACATCCTTTTCCACTTAGTACACGCTTAGGGGCCTTAGCCGGCGATCTGGGCTGTTTCCCTCTCGACTATGAAGCTTATCCCCCACAGTCTCACTGCCGCGCTCTCACTCACCGGCATTCGGAGTTTGGCTGACTTCGGTAAGCTTGTGGGCCCCCTAGGCCATCCAGTAGCTCTACCTCCGGTGAGAAACACGCGACGCTGCACCTAAATGCATTTCGGGGAGAACCAGCTATCACGGAGTTTGATTGGCCTTTCACCCCTACCCACAGCTCATCCCCTCAGTTTTCAACCTAAGTGGGTTCGGGCCTCCACGACGTCTTACCGTCGCTTCACCCTGGCCATGGGTAGATCACTCCGCTTCGGGTCCATAGTGTGCGACTCAGGGCGCCCTATTCGGACTCGCTTTCGCTACGGCTCCCCCACACGGGTTAACCTTGCCACACACCGATGACTCGCAGGCTCATTCTTCAAAAGGCACGCCATCACCTTAAAGGGCTCTGACGGATTGTAAGCGCACGGTTTCAGGTACTATTTCACTCCCCTCCCGGGGTACTTTTCACCTTTCCCTCACGGTACTAGTCCGCTATCGGTCACCAGGTAGTATTCAGGCTTATCGGGTGGTCCCGACAGATTCACAGCAGATTTCACGGGCCCGCTGCTACTCGGGTGCCT
>NZ_JBHWHH010000295.1:0-1933 GCF_042732555.1 Nocardia sp. NPDC059764 | reverse complement strand
TACGGTTTAGCCTCTTCCGCTTTCGCTCGCCACTACTCACGGAATCACTATTGTTTTCTCTTCCTGTGGGTACTGAGATGTTTCACTTCCCCACGTTCCCTCCACACGCCCTATATATTCAGGCGCGGGTAACACGACATCACTCGTGCTGGGTTTCCCCATTCGGAAATCCTCGGATCTCAGCTCGTTTGACAGCTCCCCGAGGCTTATCGCAGCCTACTACGTCCTTCATCGGCTCCTGGTGCCAAGGCATCCACCGTACGCTCTTACACACTTACTAACAAAGATGCTCGCGTCCACTGTGCAGTTCTCAAACAACACACAAGTCCAAATCCGTGTTTCAGCACCAGCCCGAGCAAGCTCGGCGGTATGACTGAGGATTCAGTCTTGTCGTCTGATTTCCTAGAAAGAATCGCTTTCGCGTGTTCTTTCAGGACCCAATAGTGTGTCGGTATATTCACCGCGACTCCGGACATGGCCGGCGCCTAGGTGCGATGAAGATTGTCAGTGTTCCACCCATGAGCTTCCGCGGTCCCACGATTGGGGACTCAAACGGTCTCTGCCACAACCACATTCACCTATGTGAAGCGTCGTGGAGAAGTGCTCCTTAGAAAGGAGGTGATCCAGCCGCACCTTCCGGTACGGCTACCTTGTTACGACTTCGTCCCAATCGCCAATCCCACCTTCGACAGCTCCCTCCACAAGGGTTAGGCCACTGGCTTCGGGTGTTACCGACTTTCATGACGTGACGGGCGGTGTGTACAAGGCCCGGGAACGTATTCACCGCAGCGTTGCTGATCTGCGATTACTAGCGACTCCAACTTCACGGGGTCGAGTTGCAGACCCCGATCCGAACTGAGACCGGCTTTAAGGGATTCGCTCCACCTCACGGTATCGCAGCCCTCTGTACCGGCCATTGTAGCATGTGTGAAGCCCTGGACATAAGGGGCATGATGACTTGACGTCGTCCCCACCTTCCTCCGAGTTGACCCCGGCAGTCTCTCACGAGTCCCCGCCATTACGCGCTGGCAACATAAGATAAGGGTTGCGCTCGTTGCGGGACTTAACCCAACATCTCACGACACGAGCTGACGACAGCCATGCACCACCTGTACACCGACCACAAGGGGGGCCATATCTCTATGGCTTTCCGGTGTATGTCAAACCCAGGTAAGGTTCTTCGCGTTGCATCGAATTAATCCACATGCTCCGCCGCTTGTGCGGGCCCCCGTCAATTCCTTTGAGTTTTAGCCTTGCGGCCGTACTCCCCAGGCGGGGTACTTAATGCGTTAGCTACGGCACGGATCCCGTGGAAGGAAACCCACACCTAGTACCCACCGTTTACGGCGTGGACTACCAGGGTATCTAATCCTGTTCGCTACCCACGCTTTCGCTTCTCAGCGTCAGTTACTTCCCAGAGACCCGCCTTCGCCACCGGTGTTCCTCCTGATATCTGCGCATTTCACCGCTACACCAGGAATTCCAGTCTCCCCTGAAGTACTCTAGTCTGCCCGTATCGACTGCAAGCTTGCAGTTGAGCTGCAAGTTTTCACAATCGACGTGACAGACCGCCTACAAGCTCTTTACGCCCAGTAATTCCGGACAACGCTCGCACCCTACGTATTACCGCGGCTGCTGGCACGTAGTTGGCCGGTGCTTCTTCTACAGGTACCGTCACTTGCGCTTCGTCCCTGTCAAAAGAGGTTTACAACCCGAAGGCCGTCATCCCTCACGCGGCGTCGCTGCATCAGGCTTTCGCCCATTGTGCAATATTCCCCACTGCTGCCTCCCGTAGGAGTCTGGGCCGTGTCTCAGTCCCAGTGTGGCCGGTCACCCTCTCAGGTCGGCTACCCGTCGTCGCCTTGGTGGGCCGTTACCCCACCAACAAGCTGATAGGCCGCGGGCCCATCTCGCACCAGTAAACCTTTCCAAC
>NZ_JBHWHH010000294.1:0-4932 GCF_042732555.1 Nocardia sp. NPDC059764 | reverse complement strand
CGATCGTTGTCGGCCGCCGATCAAGCGACGATGATCCAGCCCTTGCAGCCGGTGCCCATGCTGCCCGGCCAGTCCGAGCCCGACACCTCGAACGGGATGGCGCCCGGCATCGGGGTGCCCAGGTCGATGGTGGTGGTGACCGCGCCGTAGGTGTCGGGCAGCGGGGTGCGCTTCCCGGCCATATCGATCTTGGCGTCGTCGGTGAAGTTGCTGGAGGTGGTGATCTCCAGCGTGGTGGGCGTGAACGAGTGCGCCAGCAGCGTGGTCTGGCCGCACAGGCCCTTGGCGTAGTCGAGCGTGATCTTCTGCGGCGCGGCGTCGGCGGCGGCCGGCGCGGCCAGCGCACCGGACAGGGCACACGCGGTTGCCGCCAGGGTGATGCGGCGGACGTAGACGGTCTTCACGAACAAAACCCCTTTCCTGTGGTCACAGCTGTGGATCCCCCTGATCGATCGACGACGATCATGCCGTGACCGCGCCCCCGGCACGCGGCGGACGCGCGGAAGAATCCGGGCGAGTCCGCGGGCTCACGTGTTTCGGATGTGGAGGCGCAGCGGCAGGGTGCGATGGCGGCGCACGAAGATGCTCGGAAACCACTGCGGCGGGGCCTCTTCGACGAGGGTGAACGCGGTGGTGCGTTCCAGCAGGGCGGTGAGCGCGGCGGTGGCCTCCAGCTTGGCCAGCGCCGATCCGATGCAGAAGTGGATGCCGCGCCCGAAGGCGAGATTGTTGGCGCCGCTGCGGCGGTCCAGGTCGAGGGTGTCCGGATCGTCGAAGCGGGCCGGGTCGCGATTGGCGGCGCCCCACTGCAACAGCAGGTGGCTGCCCGCGGGAATCTCGATGCCGCCCAGCGCGGTATCGGTGGTGACGTGCCGATGATGGCCTCGGAACGGCGATTCCAGGCGCAGCGCCTCGTCCAGGAAGGCGGGCAGCAGGGCGGGTTCGGCGCGCAGCTCGTCCTGGAGATCGGGGCGGGTGGCCAGCAGGCGGGCGGCATTGGCGATCAGGCCCGCCGTGGATTCGCCGCCCGCGCCGACGAGTTGGACCAGGATCAGCACGGCCACCACGTCGGTGATCTCCCCGGCCGCGCAGGCGCGGGCGAGCACGCCGAGCAGGTCGTCGCCCGGGTTGCGCTGGGCGGCCGCGAATTCGGTGTGCAGGTAGCCGGTGAGTTCGGTGGCGGCGGTGACCAAGTGCACGAAACGGTCCGAGTCGACCACGCCGCCCAGCATCTCGGTGCTGTCGTAGGCCCAGGTGAGCAGTTGCGGCACAGCGGCGTCGGGGAGTCCGATGATGTCGGCGACGAGTGCCAGGGGGAGTCGGTCGGATATGCCGGTCGCCCAGTCGATGCGATCGCCGTGCAGTTCCTCGGTCCACAGACGGTCCACCAGTTCCTCGGCGGTCGGTCCGAGGCCGCGAATCCGCTTGGCCAGCAGAGGTTGCACGAGTTTGCGCTGTGCCTGGTGGCTCGGGTCGTCGGCGGTGGCGAGCACGTGGACGGCCTGGCCGCCGCCGTCCATGTCGAAGGTGACGGGCGGCTGCCCCTCCTGCCGCAGGAGGGCGCCGGTGAGGTTGGAGGAGAACTCGTCGCCGCGATTCACGGCCTCGGTCACCAGATCCCAGGACGTCACCAGGTAGAAGTCGGTGCCCGGGATGCGGTAGACAGGGGATTGCTCGCGCAGCCGCCGGTACAGTGGGTAGGGGTCGTCGATGTGCGCGGGATCGAACACATCGAGCGCATCGGGGGAGGTGCGGGTCATGGGGCCACGGTCGTCCCGACCTGAATCGAGTGTCAACAAGCGTCTCGTCGTGAGACGGATCCGCGGCGCGGACCCGTCCGTACGCAGGAGTTTTCCCGGTTTCGTGAGACTTCGGACCCCCGTCCGGACCGGCCGACTAGTATCGAACGACTACGCGATAGCGCTTGCTGGCCCAGGAGGCTCGGGTGATCGTGCGTGCACAGGGGTGGATGAGGCGGGGATCCGGCGCGGTGTTCGCGGCGGTGGCGCTCTTGGTGGTGATCTTCGCGGTGAACGGCCCGGTGGCGCGGGCCTATTCGGGGCCCGCTCCCGATACAGTCACCATCGATAGTGGTGCGTTGCACGGTGTCTCGACCCCGTCGTATCGGCTGTTCAATGGAATCCCTTACGCCGCACCACCGGTCGGTGCGCTGCGCTGGCGGCCGCCCGAGCCGGTCGCGCCCTGGCCCGGTGTTCGTGAGGCTCGCGATGCGGGCCCGAACTGCGCCCAGCCGACCGGGCTGGGCGGCCTGCGCACCACCGTCGAAGACTGTCTGTACCTCAATGTCTGGACGCCGCCGACGCTCCCCGCCGACGGCCGCGCCCTGCCCGTCATGGTGTGGATCCACGGCGGCAGCCTGCAGACCGGCACCGGAAGCATGTATGGCGCAGCCCCTTTGGTCTCCCAACCCGACGGTGACGTCATCGTCGTCACCATCAATTACCGCCTCGGGCTGTTCGGCTTCCTGGCCGCCTCGGCTTTGGACGACGGTTCCGGTTCCGGCGACTACGGCCTCATGGACCAGCAGGCCGCCCTGCGCTGGGTCCACCGCAATATCGCCGCGTTCGGAGGCGACCCCGATCGCGTCACCCTGGACGGCGAATCGGCCGGCGGCGTCTCGATCTGCGCCCACATGGCCACCCCGTCCGCCAAGCCCCTGTTCCAGGCCGCCATCCTCCAGAGCGGTCCGTGTGCGAGCCAATCCCTCCCGGACGCGGAGGCCGAAGGCGACGCCTGGGCCGCCGCCGCGGGCTGCCCCGCCACCGACGACGCGACCTGCCTCCGCACCCTCTCACCCGACATCCTGGTGGACCGCGGCCCCGACGACACCAACGTCGTCCACGGCAACGCCTACCTCCCCGAAAGCCCGCTGACCCTGCTGAAATCCGGTGGCATGTCCCACATCCCCACCTTCGTCGGCTCCAATCACGACGAGGTGGCCCTCTGGGTCTGGATCAAGTACGGGATTCCCCTAGGCCCCGTCATGACCGCCGCCGACTACCCCCGCCTCCTCGCCGCCAAGATCCCCGACTTGACTGTGGCCCAAATCGACCAGGTCATCCGCGAATACCCCCTCACCGACTACCCTCAACCGGCCTTGGCCCTCACCCGAGCCTGGACAGACCAAATAGTCTGCAAACTCATCTCCCAGGTCTCCGACCTCTCCCGCCAAAACCGCACCTACGTCTACGAATTCGACGACCGCAGCGCCCTGGCCCCACCCAGCACCTTCCCCATGGGCGCCTACCACGCCGCCGAACTCCCCTCCCTGTTCGACCTGGTCCAAGCCGGTTTCGCCCTCGACGGCGTCATGACCCCACCCCAACGCCGCCTCCAATCCGACATCCGCCGCTACTGGACCCGCTTCATCAACACCGGCACCCCCGACCCCGCGACCCTCCCCGCCATCCCCCTGTACACCCCCACCACCCCCACCTTCCTCTCCCTCCGCCCCACCGGAAACCAGTTCTCCACCACCTTCACCACCGACCACCGCTGCCCCTTCTGGAACACCCTGTTCCAATAGGGCAGGCGCATAGCCCCTTTCGGCCCTACCCGGCCGCCACCGCTGAACCCTCAGCCAGTGCGTTGTACAGCCAATCGTGGGCGCGGCCGATCGTGACTCGGGGGCCGAGGAGTTGGTCTGTCAGGGACCAATAACGGTGGATTCGGGGGTCGGAGTCGGTTGCGTCGCGTAGGAGGTGTTCGCGGAATTCTCGGGTGTCGCGTTCGCCGCGGGCGGTGGCGTGGGCGGTGACGAATCGGTCGAGTTCGTTGCCGGAGTGTGAGGGAATGCCGTCGGCTACGAGGGGCACGACGTCGATCATTATCTCGCCCATCTCGTGGTAGAGGGCTCGCGGGTCGCGGATCAGGTCGGGGCGATCTCGCCAGTATTGTTGTCGGACAGCGTTGTTCAGGTCGGGGCTGGAGGCGAGGGCGGCCAGCTCGGCGTAGGCGACGACCTCGTCGACGGATGGGTCGGTGGGCGGTTCGGGGACGTTCCAGCACACCCAGCCGTCGCTGTCGGACCGCGGAATCGGCGTGAGAATGCGGTGCCAGAACCGGATGAGGCACTCGTGCAACGCATTACCGTCCTGTGCGGCGGCCAGCAATGCGAGTCGTTCGATGCGCTGCGCCGGGGCGGCTGTCTCCATGGCGCGCACGGACGCGCGGCGCCAGGCCAGCGACCTGAATTCGATATCGAGCTCGGCGCTTTCGGCGGCGATGGCCTCTTCCATCGACTGCTCTCCGCGCAGCACGCCGGTGATCGAGTCCAACCCGAGTCCGAGCGCCCGCAATCGCCGCACCAGCAGCAGGCGTTCGGTCGCGCTGTCGGCGTCGAACATTCGATGTCCGCCGCCGCTGCGCTGGGATTCGAGAATGCCTTCGTCGCAGTAGAACCGGATTGTGCGCACCGACAGCCCCGAGTTGCGCGCCAATTCCCCGATGCTCATGAGCGCAGCGGGCTTTGTGTCGTCCGTCACAAGTTCTTGAACCTCCACCCCACTGGAGCTTTTAGCGTACTGGCACTGCCGTTCAGGTATATGTCGTCACAGCGAGGAGAGTGTTTCGTGCCCAGCACGCAGGAAGAAATCGTCAGCGGGATCGCGGAGATCGTCGAAGAGGTGACGGGAATCGATGCGTCCGAAGTGACGATCGAGAAGTCCTTCGTCGAAGACCTGGAAATCGATTCGCTGTCGCAGGTGGAGATCGCGGTCCAGCTGGAGGACAGGTACGACGTGAAGGTTCCCGACGAAGACCTCGCCGGCCTGCGGACCGTCGGTGACGCGGTCGCGTACGTGCAGAAGATGGAGGCTGAGAAGCCGCAGCTCGCCGCGGAAATGGAGGCGAAATACAAGGAAGGTCAGGCGTGATCCATCACTGACCTGACCGGCCTGACATCCGGTGTCG
>NZ_JBHWHH010000293.1:4305-4938 GCF_042732555.1 Nocardia sp. NPDC059764 | reverse complement strand
GCCGGATCCGGCGGGGGCTGCGGCGTTTCCGCGGCCCGGCAAACAGCCGGTGAAGCCCCGCGCGTGGCAGGAAATGGCCGGTGTGACCGCGCTCATACGCCGTAAATTACAGTCGGCCCATGGGAGTTAATCAACGCGCGCAGATCGTGATGTCCGACGAGGAGATCTCGGGATTCCTCGAGCGCAGCCGGGTCGCCACCATGGCCACGCTGAGCGCCGAGGGCAGGCCGCACCTGGTGGCCATGTGGTACGCGCTCATCGACGGCGAGATCTGGTTCGAGACCAAGGCCAAGGCCCAGAAGACGGTGAATCTGCGGCGCGATCCGCGCATCACCGTGATGGTCGAGGCCGGCGACACCTACGACCAGTTGCGCGGCATTTCCATCGAGGGCCGCGCCGAGGTCGTCGACGACCCCGAAGCGCTGTTCAAAGTGGGAATCAGCGTGTGGGAACGCTATACCGGGCCCTACAGCGAAGAGATGAAGCCGTTCGTGGAGCAGATGCTGCACAAGCGGGTGGCGGTGCGCGTGGTGCCCGAGCGGACCCGCAGCTGGGATCACCGCAAACTCGGCCTGCCCGCCATGCCGCTGGGCGGCAGCACCCACGGCCAGGAGCCGTAAGAACCCCGGAAAC
>NZ_JBHWHH010000293.1:0-4295 GCF_042732555.1 Nocardia sp. NPDC059764 | reverse complement strand
GCTGGGGGCCTTCACCTTGTAGTCCCGACGGGATTTGAACCCGCGCTACCGCCTTGAGAGGGCGGCGTCCTAGGCCGCTAGACGACGGGACCAGGATGAGATTCCGGCGGATTTGGCAATCCACCGGCCTTCTCGAACTCGAGAGCCGGAGCTCTCACAGCTGGGGTACCAGGACTCGAACCTAGAATGGCTGAACCAGAATCAGCTGTGTTGCCAATTACACCATACCCCATTGACCTGGGCTTTCAGGATCTCCCCGGAGGAAGTTCCTGGCTGCTCTGCGGCCGAGAAGAAGATTAGCAGCATCCCCCGGTAGATACACAAACCGGCTGGTCAGAGGCCGGTTTGTGTATCAATTTCGGCTTACCTCAGGCCCGGTCGGACACCGGCGTCAGCCGATCTCCGCGAGGGCCGCGCGCAACCGGTCCATGGTGACCTCTCGACCCAGCAGTTCCATCGACTCGTAGAGCGGCGGGCTGATGTGGGATCCGGTCACCGCGACGCGCACGGGGGTGAACGCCTTGCGCGGCTTGAGCTCGAGCTCCTCGATCAGCGCGGTATTCAGCGCGGTCTCCAACGGGGCCGTGGCCCATTCCGAGACGCCTTCGAGGGCTTTCACCGTCGCCTGCAGCACCGGAGCGGCATCGGCGCCGAGATTCTTTTCCTTCGCAGCCGGGTCGATCGCGAAGTCCGCGGGCGCGATGAACAGGAACTTCAGCAGATCCCAGGCATCCCCGAGCACCTTGATGCGCGTCTGAACGAGATCGGCCGCGGTTTCGAACAGCTTCTCGTCGATCTCGGCGCCGATATGTCCGCGTCCGGTGAGGTACTCCCGCAGCCGGTGAGCAAAATCACCGGGGGCGAGCATACGAATATGTTCGGCGTTGAGTGCGTCGGCCTTCTTCTGATCGAATCGGGCCGGATTCGAATTCACCTTCGAAATATCGAACGCCGCCACCATCTCCGCCATGGAGAAGAGGTCATGATCATCGGCGATGCTCCAGCCGAGCAGTGCCAGATAATTCAGCAAACCCTCGGGAATGAACCCGCGGTCGCGGTGATGGAACAGATTCGACTCGGGATCGCGCTTGGACAGCTTCTTGTTGCCCTGGCCCATCACGAAGGGCAGGTGCCCGAACTCGGGAGTGAACTCCGCGACGCCGATTCGCTTCAGGGAGTCGTAGAGCGCGAGCTGACGCGGAGTGGACGACAGCAGGTCCTCGCCGCGCAGCACGTGGGTGATCTTCATCATCGCGTCGTCGACCGGGTTGACCAGCGTATAGAGCGGATCGCCATTACCGCGGGTGAGCGCGAAGTCGGGGACCACGCCCGCGCGGAAGGTGGTCTCGCCACGCACCAGGTCGTTCCAGGTGAGGTCGCGGTCGGGCATGCGCAGGCGCACCACCGCGGGACGACCCTCGGCCTTGTACGCGGCGATCTGCTCGTCGGTCAGGTCGCGGTCGAAGTTGTCGTAGCCCAGCTTGGGGTCGCGGCCGGCGGCCTTGTGGCGGGCCTCGACTTCCTCTGGAGTGGAGAAGGATTCGTAGGCCTCCCCCGCCGCCAGCAGGCGCTGCACCACGTCGAGGTGGATCTCGCGCCGCTGCGACTGCCGGTAGGGCGCGTAGGGGCCGCCGACCTCGGGCCCCTCGTCCCAGGTCAGGCCGAGCCAGCGCAGGGCGTCGAGGATGGCGGCGTAGGACTCCTCGGAATCGCGTGAGGCGTCGGTGTCTTCGATGCGGAAGACGAAGGTGCCGCCGTGGTGGCGCGCGAAGGCCCAGTTGAACAGGGCGGTGCGGACCAGACCCACGTGCGGCGTGCCGGTGGGTGACGGGCAGAAACGAACCCGGACGTCAGACATGGCTCTCTTTCGTTCAGCGTTTGGCGGCAACGGGATTGGACAGGGTGCCGATACCGGACACGGTCACCGACACGGTCTGACCGTCCTGCAGCGGCCCGACGCCCTCGGGGGTGCCGGTGAGGATGACATCGCCCGGCAGCAAGGTCATTACGGTGGTGACCCACTCGATGAGCTTCGGAATATCGTGCAGCAGAAGTGAAGTGCGACTGCGCTGTTTGACCTGGCCGTCGACCTCGGTGACGATCTCCAGATCCGTAGGGTCCAGGGCGGTCTCGATCCACGGGCCGAGCGGGCAGAAGGTGTCGTAGCCCTTGGCGCGGGTCCACTGGCCGTCGTGTCGCTGCTGGTCACGGGCGGTGACGTCATTGGCGACGGTGTAGCCCAGGATGACCTCGTTGGCACGGGCGGCGGGCACGTCCTTGCAGGGGCGGCCGATCACGATCGCCAGCTCGCCCTCGTAGTCCACCTGAGAGGAGCTGGGCGGCAGGATGATCGGGGCGTTGGGGCTCTGGATCGAGGTGCTGGGCTTCATGAAGATGACCGGGTCGGCCGGGGCCGGGCCGCCCATCTCCTCGGCGTGCGCGGCGTAGTTCTTGCCGATGCAGATCACCTTGCTGGCCAGGATGGGGGCCAGCAGGCGCACATCGGCCAGCGGCCAGCTGCGACCGGTGAAGGTCGGGGTACCGAACGGGTGTTCGGCGATTTCTCGGGCGACGGCGGCGGAGCCGTCCCCTTCGATGCTGACGAAAGCGACTCCATCTGGGCTGGCAACTCGACCTAGGCGCATGGTTGGCATCCTATCGACCGGCTTCGACCTGCCCGAACGCGCCCGACCGCGGGGCGGGACCGGGCCGGGGCGCGATGGCGGCGGGGACGCCCGCGCGGACCCCGGGCCGGTGCGGCATACCGGCCCGCACCGCCCCGGACCAGATGTGGAATGCCCTTATACGCAAGCGATCTCGGACCGGTCCGCGGGACTCACAAGATCAACGACCGAATGTGAGCAAATAGACAGCTCGCCCCGGAAATCGTCTTGCGCCCCAGGTGTACCGTAAGACCGGATGTTCAAAATGTAGGACATTGATTCCACATACTGAGACGCGAGGTGAGGTCATGACCACCGTGACGGAGCTGGGCACGACACGACGGTGGACCATGCTGGGCCTCGGCGTCTTCGCCCAGACCGCCAGCGCCGTGATGGTGAACGGCGCCGCCTTCCTGCTGCCCGCGCTGACCCAGCGCGGAATGCCGCTGGCCACCGCCGGTCTGCTGGTGGCCATGCCCCTGGTCGGCCTGTGCTGCACGCTGATCGCGTGGGGGTGGGTGGTCGATCAGGTCGGCGAGCGCAAGGCGCTGGTGGCCGGTCCGGCGGTCATGTTCGCGGCCGGCCTGGCCGCCGCCACCGTCTCGAACTACGTTGCGCTGGGGGCCTTGCTGTTCCTGGCCGGAGCGGGCGCGGGCAGCACCAACGGCGCCAGCGGACGGGTCATCGTGGGCTGGTTCCCGACCGATCAGCGCGGGCTGGCCATGGGCATCCGGCAGACCGCGCAGCCGCTGGGCGTGGCGATCGGTGCGCTGGCGATGCCGGCCATCGCTGCGGCACACGGGTTCTCGATGGCGGTGCTGGTGCCCGCGGCGCTGGCGGGCGCGGCCGCGATCGGCTGCCTGGTCGGGATTGCGGATCCACCGCGACCCGAATCCGCCGGGGGCTCAGGGCGTCCCGCGAATCCGTACCGCGGGGACTCCACGCTGCTGCGCATCCACGTGGTGTCGGTGCTGCTGGTCATCCCCCAGGCCACCATCTGGACGTTCGGTCTGCTGTGGTTGCACCGCGATGTGGGCCTGTCGCTGCCCGCGGCGGGCGCGCTGGTGACGGTGACCCAGATCCTGGGCGCGGCCGGGCGGATCGGCGCGGGCGTGTGGTCGGACCGGGTGGGCAGCCGTCTGCGACCGCTGCGCACGGTGGCGGTGGCGGCGGTAATCTCCCTGTCCGCCTTGGCCGTAGCGGCCTGGGCGCAGCAGTGGTGGGCGGCGATCCCGATCCTGATCGCGGCCTCGGTCATCACCGTGGCCGACAATGGCCTGGCCTTCACGGCGGTGGCCGAGATCGCGGGGCCGTATTGGTCGGGTCGTGGGCTGGGTATCCAGAACACGGGCCAGAACCTGGCGGCGGCCGCGATCGCCCCGGCCTTCGGCGCACTGATCACGGCGGCCGGCTTTCCGGTCACCTACCTGCTGACGGCGCTGATCGCACTGGCGGCAGTCCCGTTGGTACCCAGGGGTTCCCGGTAGCGGCTGATTCGCGGCAAATCAGAAAGACCTGCGCCCGTTACGTTTTCGCATCCGAATGCATTTGTGCGATACGCCTCACTATCCGGACGAAACGCCCCACTGCCCCAGTTCATTTCACCGAATCCACTCCAGGATGGCACTCCGG
>NZ_JBHWHH010000292.1:0-5027 GCF_042732555.1 Nocardia sp. NPDC059764 | reverse complement strand
GGCCATTGTTCGTTCAGCGCACTCTACTTGTGCGACACCAGGTTCCAGCCGGTAACGGTCTCCGGCTTGCGCGGAGCCGGGCCGGTGTAGATGGCGGCCGGGCGGACCAGCTTGCCGAGCTGCTTCTGCTCCAGGATGTGGGCACACCAGCCGGCGGTGCGGCCACAGGTGAACATGGCGGGCATCATGTGCGCCGGAACCTCGGCGAAGTCCAGGATCACGGCGGCCCAGAACTCGACATTGGTCTCGATGGCGCGGTCGGGGCGACGCTCGCGCAGCTCGGCCAGGGCGGCCTGCTCCAGCGCGGCGGCGACCTCGAAGCGCGGGGCGTCCAGGCGCTGGGCGGTGGCGCGCAGCACGCGGGCGCGCGGGTCCTCGGCGCGGTAGACGCGGTGGCCGAAGCCCATCAGCTTTTCCTTGCGGTCCAGGATGCCCTTGACCAGAGCCCGTGCGTCGCCGGACTTCTCGACGGCTTCGATCATCGGGAGCACGCGGGCCGGCGCGCCGCCGTGCAGCGGGCCGGACATGGCGCCGATGGCGCCGGACAGCGAGGCCGCCACGTCGGCGCCGGTGGAGGCGATGACGCGGGCGGTGAAGGTGGAGGCGTTCATGCCGTGCTCGGCGGCGGACACCCAGTAGGCGTCGATGGCCTCGATGTGACGCGGGTCCGGGTCACCCTTCCAGCGGGTCATGAACCGCTCGGTAATGGTGGCCGATTCGTCGATCTTCGACTGTGGCACGGCGGGCTGGTAGATGCCGCGCGCCGACTGGGCGACATAGGACAGCGCCATGACCGAGGCGCGGGCGAGGTTCTCGCGGGCGGTGTCGTCGTCGATGTCGAGCAGCGGCTCGTAACCCCAGATCGGGGCCAGCATGGCCAGGCCGGCCTGCACGTCGACGCGGACGTCGCCGGTATGGATGGGGAGCGGGAACGGTTCGGCGGGCGGTAGGCCGCGGCCGAACTCGCCGTCCACGAGCAGGGCCCAGACATCACCGAAGGTGACCCGGTTGCCGACCAGATCCTCGATGTCGACGCCGCGGTACCGGAGCGCACCGCCGTCCTTGTCCGGTTCGGCGATATCGGTGGTGAAGGCCACCACACCTTCGAGACCGCTCACGAAGCCGTCGGGGACGACATTGGGTACCGCAGCGCTGGCAGTCATGTTGTGACTCTCCTTGCATGTCGGGCTGCCCGATCCCTGAGCAGCCACGCCGATCACCTGGAGCTTAACCCCCGCATTACTCCGGAGTAACGTCTGGCCCATGGTTGACCAGGAGAAATTCGCTACATCCGACCTCGATCTCGCGACCTTGCGCGTCGAGTACGGAGTCGATCAAGGCGACAACCATCCGCCCCGCGATACCGACCTGGACGAGACCTGGCTGGCCGAGGGCTGGGAGCCGTTGCTGCGCAATTGGATCGAGGACGCCACCAGCGCGGGCCTGACCGACCCGAACTCGATGGTGCTGAGCACCGTCGAGATCACCGAGACCGGTCCGCGGCCGTCGTCGCGAACCGTCTTGTGCAAGGGGCTTTCTCCCGAGGGTGTGACTTTTTACACGAATTACGACTCGTTCAAGGGCCGTCAGCTGACCCAAACCGCCTACGCGTCGGCCACATTCGTCTGGCAGGCGATGGGGCGGCAGGTGACGGTGCGCGGCCCGGTGCTGCGGGTGCCCGCCGAGGCCACCGAGGCGTACTGGCAGTCCCGGCCGCGCGGCTCGCGACTGGGGGCGTGGGCGTCGGAGCAGTCGCGGACCATCGCCTCTCGGGCCGAGCTGGATGAGCGCATGGCCGCGACCGAGGCCCGGTTCGCCGAGGTGGACGACATTCCGGTGCCGCCGTTCTGGGGCGGCTTCCAGATCCGGCCGGAGACCGTCGAGTTCTGGCAGGGCCGCCGCAGCCGCATGCACAACCGCATCCGGGTGACCGTGGAACCGGGCAATTCGGACGTGTCGGCCATGAAAGTCGAACGCCTCCAACCCTGACGCCCCGGCAAGGCCCCGAAGGAGTTGGATATCTCACGTTCAAATGATGGGATGATCGGTCCAAAATAAGTCGGTGACGCTGCTCGCCGACATAACTCCATTACGGAATCCCGACTACCGGAGGCTCTGGACCACCGGCATCGTCACCGTGATCGGCGCGCAGCTGTCCGTCGTAGCCGTCCCCAAACAGCTCTACGACATCACCCACAGTTCCTCCTACGTCGGCCTGGCCGGACTGTTCGGCCTCGTCCCGCTCATCGTGTTCGGGCTCTGGGGCGGCGCGCTCGCCGACGCCATGGACCGCCGCAAGATGCTGCTCGTCACCTCGGCGGGCACCGGCCTGACCGCGCTCGCCTTCTGGGCGCAGGCCGCGGCTGGGCTGAACAATGTGTGGCTGGTGCTGATCCTGTTCGCGGCGCAGCAGGCGTTCTTCGCCATGAACCAGCCCGCCCGCAGTGCCATCTACCCGCGCCTGCTGCCGCCCGAGCAGCTGCCCGCGGCGAACTCGCTGAGCATGACGGTCATGCAGTTCGGCGCGATCGCCGGACCGGTGCTGGCGGGCATGCTGATTCCGCTCGCGGGCCTGTCCACGCTGTACCTGCTGGACGCCATCGCGCTGCTGGCCACGCTGTGGGCCACCTGGAAGCTGCCGCCCATCCCGCCGCACGGCGAAGCCCGCCGGGCGGGGCTGCGCGAGGTGTTCGACGGCTTCGCCTATCTGGCCACCCAGCGCATCCTGCTGGCCTCCTTCGCGGTGGACGTGGTGGCCATGGTGTTCGGCATGCCGCGCGCCCTGTTCCCGCAGATCGCCCAGGACAGCTTCGGCGACTCCGCTTCGGGCGGAACGGCTCTGGGGCTGCTGTTCGCGGCCATGTCGGTGGGCGCGGTGCTGGGCGGGGTGTTCTCCGGCTGGCTGTCGCGGGTGCGGCGGCAGGGCCTGGCCGTGGTGGTCTGCATCGTGCTGTGGGGTCTGGGCATGGTCGGGTTCGGCCTGGCCGTGGGCCTGGCCGGGCACGGGCTGAGCGTGACCCTGGCACTCTGGATCGCGCTGGCCTGCCTGGCCTTCGGCGGCGCGGTCGACATGTTCTCGGCGGCCTTGCGCACGACCATGTTGCAGTCGGTGGCGACCGACGAGATGCGCGGGCGGTTGCAGGGCGTGTTCATCGTTGTCGTGGCGGGTGGACCGCGCATCGGTGATGTTGCGCACGGTTTCGCGGCAGCGGCGGTGGGTACCGCGGTGGCCGCCGCGGGCGGCGGCGTGCTCGTCGTGGTCGGCATGATGCTGGCCGTCGTGGCATTTCCCGCGTTCGTGCGTTATCGGGTGGCACGTGCCTATTCGGAGGTGCCGGTCGCCTGAGGTCCGGCGTTCATGCGCATAGCACATGACCGCCGCTCGCCTCACCCGCGAACGACGTGACTGTGAGGTAGTCGAGGGACACCCTCATTACTCGGGCGTAGTGGACAGCGGCTAGCGTTGAGTACAAGCGCATCGTGTGTCACCCGCGTCGATGCCTACGGTTTCAAGCCTGAGAGGGATCCTTCCGTGCCCGCTGAGAACATCATCAACGTCGACGACGACGCCAAGCCGGTACTGCAATACCCGGGCGGCGAGTACCCGATGACCGTCGCCAAGGCTGTCGAGGGTAATGACGGGATCGACCTGGGCAAGCTGCTCGCCAGCACCGGGTACACGACCTACGACCCCGGCTTCATGAACACCGCGTCGACCAAGTCGGCCATCACCTACATCGACGGCGAGGCGGGCATCCTGCGCTACCGCGGGTACCCGATCGAGCAGCTCGCGGGCAAGGCGACCTTCATCGAGGTCAGCTACCTGCTCATCTACGGCGAGCTGCCGACCCCGACGCAGCTCGACGACTTCACCGACCGGATTCGCCGGCACACCCTGCTGCACGAGGACCTGAAGCGGTTCTTCGACGGCTTCCCGCGCAACGCGCACCCGATGCCGGTGCTGTCGTCGGCGGTCAACGCGCTGTCGGCGTACTACCAGGACTCGCTGGACCCGCGCGACCCCGAGCAGGTCGAGCTGTCCACCATCCGACTACTCGCCAAGCTGCCGACCATCGCGGCCTACGCGTACAAGAAGTCGGTCGGCCAGCCGTTCCTGTACCCGGACAACTCGCTGTCGCTGGTGGAGAACTTCCTGCGGATGACCTTCGGCTTCCCGGCCGAGCCCTACGAGGTCGACCCGGAGATCGCCGCCGCGCTGGACATGCTGCTGGTCCTGCACGCCGACCACGAGCAGAACTGCTCGACTTCGACCGTGCGCCTGGTCGGTTCGTCCGACGCCAACCTGTTCACCTCGGTGTCCGGCGGCATCAACGCGCTCTGGGGCCCGCTGCACGGCGGCGCCAACCAGGCCGTGCTGGAGATGCTCGACGAGATCAAGGCCAATGGCGGCGACGTCAAGGAGTTCGTCCGCAAGGTCAAGAACAAGGAAGACGGCGTGAAGCTCATGGGCTTCGGGCACCGCGTCTACCGCAACTACGACCCGCGCGCGACGCTGGTCAAGCAGGTCGCGGACGGCATCCTGGCCAAGATCGGTGGCGACGACCAGCTGCTCGACATCGCCAAGGCGCTCGAAGAGGCCGCCCTGACCGACGAGTACTTCATCGAGCGTCGCCTGTACCCGAACGTCGACTTCTACACCGGCGTCATCTACCGGGCCATGGGCTTCCCGACCCGCATGTTCACCGTGCTGTTCGCCATGGGCCGCCTGCCGGGCTGGATCGCCCACTGGCGCGAGATGCACAGCGAGCCGCTGAAGATCGGCCGTCCGCGCCAGATCTACACCGGCTACGGCGAGCGCGCCTACGTGGAGATCAACGGTCGTTGATCCCTCGGGCTCTGTGCCCGAACGCTTTTCCGGGAAATCCCCGTCGTCACACCTCGTGGCGGCGGGGATTTCTCGTTGACGATGACCTGTCGTTGACAAGGACTTGTTAAGGATCTCGCTGGCGCGCGGCGGCACTCTTGTTCTCACGGGGGTCAGCTGCCGCGGCGGGGGCGGCAGCTGG
>NZ_JBHWHH010000291.1:0-5148 GCF_042732555.1 Nocardia sp. NPDC059764 | reverse complement strand
GATCGAATCCGTCCTCGACCACTCTCACCCGATGTGGATGTGCGCCTCGTACCACTGGGGGCAATCCGAGGAGTCGTACCAGCGGTCATCGCCCTCGAACATGCCGGGACCGGCCGAGGAATGGCCGGGATTCTCTGGTTCGGCGCCGCGATCGTCCACAACCATGGGTCCATGGAACGAGGGCACTACGGTGACGATCATCTGGCATTCGCCGAGCTGGCGAGGGGATTCGTGCGCAAGGAAGTCGCGCCGCACTACCTCGGATGGGAAGAGGCCGGGATCGTGCCGCGATCGGTGTTCGCGCGGGCCGGAGACCTGGGTCTGATCGGATTCGCGGTGCCGCAGAGCTACGGCGGGCTGGGCGTCGCGGACTTCCGGTTCAACCAGATCCTCATCGAGGAATTCATGGAAGCCGACTGCGCGGGAGTCGGCCTGAACTTCGCGCTGCACAATGACATCTGCACGCCGTACCTGGTGGATCTGACGACCGAGGAACAGCGGGAGCGGTGGCTGCCGGGGTTCGTGGCGGGGACCCGGATCGCGGCCATCGGCATGACCGAACCGGGCGCGGGATCGGATGTGGCCGGAATCCGCACGGCGGCAGTCGATATGGGCGATCACTTCGTAGTGAACGGTGCGAAGACGTTCATCACCAACGGCATCAACGCGGATCTGGTGATCACGGCGGTCCGGACCTCCGCCGAACGCCACGCAGGGGTGACCGTGATGGTGCTCGAGCGCGGCATGGAGGGCTTCGAGCGTGGCCGCAACCTCGACAAGCTCGGTCTGCACTCGCAGGACACGGCCGAGCTCAGCTTCACCGATGTCCGGGTGCCCAAGAAGAACGTGCTCGGGGAGGTGGGGCGCGGATTCACCTACCTGATGCGGAACCTCCCCCAGGAACGGATGCAGATTGCCGTCGCCTGCCTGGCGCGAGCCCGGGTCGCCTTGCGGACGACCATCGAATACGTCGGGGAGCGTGAGGCTTTCGGGCAGGCGATCGGGGCGTTCCAGAGCACCAAGTTCACGCTCGCCGACGTGGCTACCGAGGTGTCGGTGGCGGAAGCGTTCATCGACAAGTGCGTGCTGGAGTTGAACGCGGGGCGGTTGACGCCTGCTGATGCCGCCAAGGCCAAGCTGTGGGCCTCGGAGATGGAGTTCCGTTGCATCGACCGGTGCCAGCAGCTGTTCGGAGGCTATGGGTACATGCGTGAGTATCCGATTGCGCGGATGGCTGCGGATGCGCGGATCACTCGGGTGTACGGGGGGACTTCCGAAATCATGCGGGAGATTATCGGGCGGGATTTGCGGCTTACCGAACGGTCGTAATTGTATGGTGGAAATCTGAAAGGCCTTGCTACGCATGGTCATTAGGTCACGGGTGAAGGGTGTAATTGATAGAATAGAGGCATGAAATTGGGCGGGCCGAATCTCAGCGAGGACATCACGGTGGGCGATGCCACCGGTGTGGTGTTCGATGCTGTGGACGTCCTGCTCAATGACTCCCTGGATGCGATCTCGGATGAGGATCTCGTGGAATTGATGCGGGATTGGGAGACCACACGCCGTCGGATGGCCGCGTTCGAGCACAAGCTGGTTCGGGAGATCGAGGCGGCGTCGTGGGCTGACGCTCGGCAAGCAGGGTGTGGACGGGATGTCGGTGATCAGCGCGCAGGTGACGCCCGCGCTGCGTGCTGTGCTGGACCCGATCTTCGCCGGCCTGGCTCGGCCGGGCATGTGCAATGGCGATGATGCTGAAAGCCCGTGGACCACAGAAGGGCTCGACGACGAAGCCCTTGCGGGGTTGGAGCGTGCCGCACGCCGTGATCCTCGTACGGCCGTTCAGCGCAACCACGATGCGCTGCTGGCGTTCCTGCGCCCCGAAATGGGGCCGGAAAACACCGGTCAGCACCGGGGCCTGCCCGTCTCCACGATCATCACCATGTCGCTCGCGGAAGTAGAGGCCACCGCCGGTGTTGCCACCACCGCCTCGGGCGGGACCGTTCCGCTGGAAGAGGCTTTGCAGCTCGCCCAGAAGTCCAAGCCGTTCCTGGCGATCTTCGACCACGCCGGACGCCCCCTGCACCTGGGCCGCACCAAGCGCCTCGCCAATGCCGCCCAGCGCATGGCCTTGATCGCCACCGAACGGGGCTGCACTCGCCCGGGCTGCAGCGCCCCCGCCACCCTGACCCAGGTTCACCACATCACCGAATGGAACAACGGCGGCAAGACCGACATCGAAAACCTGACCCTGGCCTGCGATGCCTGCCACGCCCTGATCCACGACGGACCGGGCGGATGGAAAACCCTTGCCATGCCCAAGGATTCAGAACACGCGGGCCGCACCGGCTGGATACCGCCAGCTCACATCGATCCCAGCCACACCCCGCAGGTCAACGACCGCCACCACGCGGGCGAGCTGATGGCCGCCTCCCTCGCGCGCCTCCGCGACCGCACCCGCTCACCGGTCGAATGGTGGTCACGCCCGTGATGCCAGCCCGAGCCTCACCAAAGGTGGGGCACTCCGGGCTGCGCCCACCACCGTTGCTCATGTCCCGCAGGCGTACGCAAAGCCAATCGGGAGCGTGGTCACCTCGCCTGCCCTACCGCACTGGGGCTGACGCCAAGCCAGGAGCCGTTACCCGCCGATTCCAGCCCACGGACTGCACGGATCACCTTCTACAGAAAAGCCCAACCCCATCCCTTCGTTTTCCCCGGGATGACGCGCGGCCGAGCCGTGAGTGGGTCTGGTAAGTGAGTTGCCTCGCCAGCTCGGCCACCCTCTCCCTTCTCCAGGCGGCTTTTGTCTTTGGTCTCTCTATTGTCTTTGGTCTCTTACCGTTTGAGCCCTTGAGCCGCTGCAATCACACGCTCCATAACGCCCCGCGGAAGCACCCGACGAATCGCGAACATCAATGGCGCATTGCTTCCCACCGCGTACAGCGGCTTCGGCCGATCGGAGTTCACCGCCGCCACAATGGTTTCCGCCACCTGGTCAGGTGCAATGCCTTTGCTCATCTGAGCATCGAGGCGGGCCATGAATTTCGTGAAGTCCGCGGCATGCGGTGACCCATCGGCGATGTACTTGGCCCGACGCTCACTCAGCCCGGTATCGATCTGACCGGGCTCGACGGTAGTGATCCACACACCGAACGGAGACTCCTCGAACCGCGCGGCGGTCGCGAACCCCCGCACGGCCGCTTTGGTCGCCACGTAGGACGAGCGGTAGGGCATCGGAAAGCTCCCGAGCATGGACCCGACCATGACGATCCGCCCATACCCACGCTCACGCATGCCGGGCAACACCGCCTGGGTCAACGCCACAGGCCCGAAGACATTGAGCTGGAACAGTCTTTCGATCGCTTCACGCGGCAGGTCGGACAGCGGCCCGGCCTGGCTCTCCCCGGCATTGTTGATCAGCACATCGATCGCCCCGAGCTCGGCCGTGAACCGCGCTATCGACTCCAGGTCGGTGATATCGAGCGCGCGGTACTCGACGCCCGGCGCCCGGTCGGCCTCGGCGAGATTGTCGGGATTGCGGCTGGTGCCGATCACCTTGTGTCCGCGGGCCGCGAAGGCCGCGGCGGTCGCCTTGCCGATGCCGGAGGACGCGCCGGTGACGACCACGGTGCGGGTCGATGAGCTGCTCATACCGTGCACGTTATCGGGTGCGTCGGCAGCGTGCTTGGCGGCGTTCGGAGGCGCATTCGTCGGTAACCGAGCGAATGCCGAGCCAGATGCCGACGCCGAAGGCGGGGGCCGCGAGCATGGGAAGTAGCAGGATCGCGGTGGAACTCATGGTGGGCAGACCTCGATTGCTGGTCGTCGTCCGAACCGGTTGTGGGTGAATCGCACCGGCGCATCGGCTGTTACGTGACGAATCGTGTTCCGCGCGTC
This sequence comes from Nocardia sp. NPDC059764, assembly GCF_042732555.1. Classification (NCBI taxonomy): domain Bacteria; kingdom Bacillati; phylum Actinomycetota; class Actinomycetes; order Mycobacteriales; family Nocardiaceae; genus Nocardia; species Nocardia sp. NPDC059764. The sequence goes on along the minus strand of NZ_JBHWHH010000291.1, from coordinate 1,251 downwards.
GCGCGCATCACCGCTGCACGATCAAAAATATCGGATGCGCCACACCGGGCGGTCTCTCGTTGATATGTTGCGCCAACCCGATGGGGAACAGACATTTGGGTCGGGAGTAGTCGAAGAGGACAAAGCACACATGCTCGACTGGGATCTAGCCAGGCACACGTCCGGCGTGCACATTCTGACCCGGCTCGCGAATGAGAGAGGGATGCCGGCGGGGGAGTGCCTCGCCGGAGCGGGACTGGCGCCCGAATCGGTGGTCGAACAGACCACGGAAGTGACGGCGCGGCAAGAACTTGCGGTGGTGCGGAATCTCCTCGCCCGGTTCGGCCGGGAACCGGGACTGGGCGTGGAGGCGGGGACGCGATATCACGTGTCGCTGTCGGGACCCTGGGGTCTGGCCCTGCTGGCCAGCCGGACCATGCGGGACGCGATCGTGCTGGCGCCAGGATACGTCGAACTGGCCTTCGCGTTCGGGCAGGTGACGTTCGAGGAAGTGGACGGTGAAGGGCGTCTGCGGTTCGACGACCGGGACGTTCCGGAGGACGTGCGCGGCTTCTTGGCCGAGCGGGTACTGGCCGGAATCCAGATGCTCGGTCGTGAGCTGTACTCGGTGAACCTACCGGTGCGCCGCGTCAGTTTCCGGCACGCCGCACCGCCCGATACCACCCGCTACCGGTCGGTTTTCGGCGTCGAGCCGCTCTTCGGAACCAGCGTCGACGAACTCGCCTTCGACTCCTCCTTCCTGGACGTCGTCCTGCCGCAGCCGACCGAACAGGCCCGCAGCACCTGCGAGCAGACGTGCCAGGAACTGCTGGCGCGCCGCTACGTCCGCTCCGGTTTCGCGGCCGTCGTACGCGGCGTCCTCATTCGCGATCCGGGCGTGATCCCGGATCAGTCGGCCGTGGCGGCCGGGCTGTTCGTCAGCCCGCGCACCCTGTCGCGTCGGCTCAACGAGGAGGGCACCTCGTTCCGCGCCCTGCTCGACGAGGTGCGCCAAGCCCTCTCGGAGGAACTGCTGGACCGCACCGACATGACCACCGAACAGGTGGCGGCCCGCCTGGGCTACGCCGAGGCGGCGTCCTTCATCCGCGCCTTCCGGCGCTGGCAGGGCTGCCCACCGCAGGAGTACCGCGCGCGAGGGCGCACCCCGGAGCTCGTCTAGGGCCTCACCCCTGCGCGGGCAGGAAGCTGCCCGCGTGCAGGGTGGTGCCGAATCCCGGTGCGAATTCACCGTATTCGTAGACGACGCGGCCG
>NZ_JBHWHH010000290.1:0-5275 GCF_042732555.1 Nocardia sp. NPDC059764 | reverse complement strand
GGGCTATCGGGACATGCCTAGTGCGTTCCCGGCACCGGCACCGGCACCGCGGGGGGTCCGGACGGCACGGCGAGCGACGACGGCAGCACCGGCGGGATGGTGATCGGCTGCTGAGCCGGCGGCTGCTGCTGGGTGGGCGGCTGCCCGCCGCCCGGAGTCCCACCCCCGGTATTGCCGATGGTCGGCACCGCGACCGATGTCGGATTGCCCGCGGTCGGCGGCGCCGTCTGCGGCTGGGTCTCCACCGGCGGCACGGTCGGCACCGAGGTCACCGGCGGCACCACGGGCGGCGTGGAGATGCCGCCACCGGTGGCCGGATTCGGGTTCGGGTTGGTGCCGCCGAGGATCGACGAATCCACCGTGGTCGGCGGATTGCCATCCGTCTTGGGCGGAACGACCGGCGACACCGGCACATTCGCGGAGGACGGCACGACCGGGGGCTTGGTCGTGGCCGGGGCCACCGCCGCCAGCGACTCGGCAATCTTGGGCGCCGTCGCCTGCAGCTGGGTGTAGAGCTGCTGCCAGCGATCGGTCAGGCTGTCCTTCTTGCCCGAGTCGTTGACCTGCGAAGCATTGTCCGCGGCCCGCTCCATCAGCGGCTTGGCCTCTTCGGCCTTGCCCTGCGCGATGAGCTCCTTGGCCTGTTCCAGGTCGCTGTCCGCCCGCGAGACCACGGTGGACTGAGCCTGTTCGCTGAACACGACGGTCTTCATCCGCCAGAGCGGATCGCCGGGACTCGCGTTGTAGGAGAACGCCGTCAGGCCACCGAAGATGAGTGCCAGGGCCGCCGCGGAACCCAGGATCGGCCGGACGAGCCGTAGTCGCCCGCGGTTGCCCGCGCCGATTCTGGCCTGTCGTGCACCGATCTCCTGATTGACCGCGGCGACGATGACATCCAGGTCCGGTCCGGCCGGCAAAGGCTCGGCCATGATCTCCGCACGCCAGTCGGCCAACAGGGCCGCCAGCTGGTATTCCTCCGAAGTACCCGTCTGCACGGGACCGTCACCGGAGATGGCGTCGATCAGCGCATCGTCGCGTCGCACCGCGGCGATATCGACCGGCCCGGTATCACCGGACGCCTCGGCGTAGGGACCGCTGTTCTGCGATCCAGGTTGCGCCTTGAAGTCGCCCCGACCGCGCTCGCCATCCCTAGCCATACATTTCACCTGCCCTCGCCACTTGAGACTTGAGTTTCGCGAGTGCCCGGTGCTGGGCGACTCGTATAGCACCCGCCGTACTGCCCACGGCGACTGCGGTTTCTTCAGCCGACAGACCCATGACCAGGCGAAGGATCAGGATTTCTCGATGCTTCTCCGGCAATGTCGCCAACAGTGCGTTCATCTGTCGGCTCGTTTCGGATTCGAGAGCTCGCTGTTCCGGTCCCTGGTCGGTGGATATGACATCCGGTACTTCGGCCATGGCGTCCGCCTTGTTACGGGCGGAATTTCTGTGGGCGTCCGCGACCTTGTGCGAGGCGATGCCGTAGACGAACGCCATGAACGGTCGACCCTGATCCTGATACCGGGGAAGAGCGGTCATGACGGCCAGACAGACCTCCTGCGCGACGTCGTCAGCGGAGAGTTGGCCGCGTTCGGCCGTTCCGATGCGCGCACGGCAATACCGCACCACGAGGGGGCGGATGCTCACCAGTACCTGGGAAAGGGCCGCCCGGTCGCCCTGCGCTGCGGCAGCGACGACAGCGGGATCCAACTCCTCACCCGTGTTGTTCATCGTCAGAGCTGTTCCTGGCGTTTACGAGAGTGGCACGGCGGCGGGATGGCGAGCCGATGCTTCCGCGGAGGGGCGGAACGGTCCAACAATAGCGGCTGGCGTACTGGCGCCAATCGTTACGGGGTCGTTCTCGGGGCAGTCTCAGGGAAGTGCCGGAGATCACTCAGGGACGATCGGCGGATCACTCAGGGACGGCCGAGAAGCTCGCTCGCCGAACGCAATCGCCCGCCGCGAGCGGCCAGCAACCGCGCGCACTCGGCCGCCACGGCCGCGCCGTCACCACCGGGCTCGACACCGGAGCGGAGCATGGCGCAGGCCCAGCGCAGCGGGAGCAACTCGTGTTCGGCGCAGGCCCGATCGACTTCGACTGCGAGAGCACGGGATCGATCGAGGTCGCCGGCGGCGGCGCTGGCGGCGGCCAGCAGTAGCCGAGATTTCACTCGATGCCGCAGCGAGGGCGAGTTTTCCGCGAGCACGACGGCGGCCTCGGCGTGCGCCAGGGCGGGGTCGGCTGGAACCGGGCCATCGCCCGCGGCGGGATCGGGCGCGGGGGCGGAGATCAATCCGGAGCCGGGGGCCGACAGCGCCGTCTCGGCACTCACCCAGTGCAACCGCACGCGCGGCCGCCACGCCGTGTCGGCGGTGACCAGGTGAACGTCGAGATAATTTCGGCAACGATTCAGCAGCCGGGCGGCAAGCGCCGGGCGGAGGGTGCCCAGGGCATCGGCGGCGAGTCCGGTCAACGCGTCGCAAACGGCTTCCGCGGATCGGATCTCCGCGAGTGTCGCGGCGGGCGCGGGATCGGCGGCGGCGAGCGCGGGCAGCGCCAGGGCGGCGGCGCGCCCGTCCACGACAGCGGCGTGGTTGTGCCAGCCGAGCTGGCGCAGCAACGACGCCTCGGTGCTGTGGGCGAGCGACAGCAGGGCGGGGTCGGTGGTGGCGCGCCGGGTGTGGCGGAGTTCGGCGCGCGCGGCGGCGTAGTAACCGATTCCACTCAGCGAGACAGCGCGCAGCCAGGATCCGGCGGCGTCGGGCGCGGCGGGCAACCCGGCGGCAGCACGCTCGGGCGCGGAACCGAACGCGGCGTCGGCGAGTACGGAGTTCACTTCGAGCACAGGCACAGCCGCACTGTAACCAGTGGCCGGACATGTGCGAGCAGGCCGCCATAGCATAGTTCGCCAGCTATCTGCCAGCATTCACCGGAGTCATTGTGTTTCCACTCCGTAAATCTGTCCTCGCTATCGACCAGCACGCCCGTAAGGAATTCGTATAGCGTTTCGCGCTATTAACCCGGCGGCCTCGAAACGGCCATCTCTACCCTACTCAGCGCGGGATGTCCAATGGCTGAGATCACTCTGATCGAGAGCCTTGCATAGATCGCGGCATCCGGATTCTGGTCCAAAAAGCCTGTTCTACCTGCTGCTTTACCCAGTCGGATGGGCTATCACGGCCAGGTCACGGCGCTGGGCAACCAATCAGTATCACCACAGGCACCCCATCTTGTAAATAGCGCGGATGTTAATTCTCTAATGTGCAGGTATTCGGCTCGAGTCGAATGAAGCTATTGACTCGAATTCGTTTCGCGACCTAACGTACGTCATCGCCGTCGTTGGCGTCGTGCTGAATTGCGGCGCCGATCAAGTGCGATCGCCGGGCCACGGCGATGCGGCCACCTGTTTGCCACCAGCACCGCTCGACAATGCCGACGAGCTCGCACCAAGAGGAGTTCACCATGCCGATGCCAACCCACCTCCCCGGGCCGAACGCCGATGTATGGGATTGGCAGATGCGCGGATCCTGCCGCGGTCAGGACTCCGCCGTGTTCTTCCACCCCGACGGCGAGCGCGGCCGGGCGCGGGCCCAGCGCGAGCTACGGGCCAAGGAAATCTGCAAGGCCTGCCCGGTGCTGCTGCAGTGCCGTTCGCACGCGCTGAAGGTCAGTGAGCCCTACGGCATCTGGGGTGGCATGTCGGAGACCGAGCGCGAGCTGCACGCCCGCCGCAACCGCCGTCGCATCGTCGCGTAATCCGGGCGCCCGCAGGCACTCTCGGCAAACGCGCGGGACCGGTGTTCACCAGCGGTGTCCCTGATGCGACAGCGGGCCGGGCTCGAGATTCTTCCCATCCTTTCGGGGTGGCGCGCCGAATAGCTAGCAAACACCCGGCACCGCCCGGCCGGGTCGGCTACCTCCGGCGCGTCACGGCGTGTCTTCGATGTCACGATTGCGACGTTTCGGTCATATCGGAAAATCGCTGTGCCACAGTCGCTTTGCCGAATACCCCCACCCGAGAGGAGGTCATAGCGGCACGCTACCCTCGTGGCCGATGACACAGAACGGAGCGTTGTGACAACGCGGCCGCCTGCCGCAGAGGGCGACTCGTTCCAGAGCTCGAGGGACGGACGAGGGGTGGATGCACCCAGCGTGGACTCTGCGGTGACGGCGCGCGCAGCCGAAAGTCTCGAACTCGCCGCACTTCTCGAGCGTTGCGGGCAGTCCGATCAGCAGGCCTTCGCCGAGCTGTACGACCGCACCAGCGCGCGAGTGTTCGGCCTGGTCCTACGCGTGCTCCACGATCCGGGATACGCGGAGGAGACCACTCAGGAGGTCTATCTCCAGATCTGGCGCACGGCCGCCAATTTCGATCCCAACAAGGGATCGGCTGTCACCTGGTTGATGACGCTGGCCCATCGCCGCGCGGTCGACCGAGTCCGCGCCGAACAGGCCCACGCCCAGCGTGAGGTCGCGTACGGCACCAGCACCCTCGGTAACGAATTCGACGAGGTCACCGAAGAGGTCGGGCGACGACTGGAGCAGCAGGCGGTACTCGCCGGGCTGGCCACCCTGACCGAGACGCAGCGGGAGGCGATCTCTCTCGCGTACTTCGGCGGTCGGACATATGCCGAGGTGGCGGCCTATCTGGGCGTAGGGTTACCTACCGTTAAGTCCCGTATTCGGGACGGACTGACACGACTCAAGAAAAGTTTGGGAGTGACGTGAGATGAACGAAAGCCAGATCGATCTCGCGCACACTGTCGCGCTCGGATCGATCGGCGACGAAGATCAGCGCGCAGTGGCGGACCTTTTGGATACCGACGACCCCGTACTGCGCGCCGCCTTCACCCTGGAAGTGCAGCAGACCCGAGAAGCGCTCGCGCTGGCCGCGTCCGCGCCGGCCGTCCCGCCGCCGCCCGCCCTCCGCGACCGCCTTCTCGCCGCGATAGCCACAGACCCGGCCCCGCCGACCCCGATTCACCATTCGCACACCGCTCTCCGCCACGGAAACGGCCGTTCGTCCTTCCCCGTGAGAGATTGACCCACCGCGCGCCCCGGAACGCTCTCCGGGGCAATCTCCCAATTCCACCCCGCCCCACCCTTTCAACTGGTAAGGGCACCCCCGGGTAGCACCCGAATCAAATGGGACTATTCGGACACCGTAACTCCGTGCGCGCCATGAGAATTCATGCCCTCACGCAGCACCCGCCGTCGAGATGACGCGCCCCAAGTCTGAAACGCCGAGGCCCCCGGACGGAATCCGTCCGGGGG
>NZ_JBHWHH010000289.1:0-5320 GCF_042732555.1 Nocardia sp. NPDC059764 | reverse complement strand
TCCACGGGCCGTTCGGGAGTGGCGGGGCAGCTCCGCCGCTTGACCCGAACGGCCCGTTGGCTTTTCACGGGCCTTCCGGGTTGCCGGTTTTCGGCGGGTCCCGGCTCTAAACTGCTGTCATGGGGTCCCGCAGGGATTTCGGGGGCATCGAGGTTGGGCTGACCAACCTCGACAAGGTGCTGTACCCGGCCACCGGGACCACCAAGGGCGAGGTCATCGACTATTTCACCGCCATCGCCCCGGCCCTGCTGCCGCATATCGCGGAGCGGCCGGTGACCCGCAAGCGCTGGCCGAACGGCGTGGACGAGCAGTCGTTCTTCGAGAAGAATCTGGCCGAACACGCGCCGAAGTGGTTGGCGCGGCGCACCGTTCAGCATTCCGGCCGGGCGGTCACGTATCCGCTCATCGACACCGTCGCGGGCATGGCCTGGCTCGGCCAGCAGGCCGCCCTGGAATTGCATGTGCCGCAATGGTGTTTCGACGGCCACGAGGTCGGCGACATCACCCGGCTGGTCTTCGACCTGGACCCCGGACCGGGCGCCGGGCTGGCGCAATGCGCCGAGGTCGCGCTCATCCTGCGCGATGTGGTCCGCGAGGTGGGCCTGCAGGCGTACCCGGTCACCAGCGGCTCCAAGGGAATTCACATCTACGTCCCGCTGGACCGCAGGCTCGGCCCGAACGGGGCCTCGGCCGTGGCCAAGCAGGTCGCCACCAACCTGCAGCAGCTGCGCCCCGAGCTGGTCACGGCCACCATGGCCAAGTCGGCGCGCGAGGGCAAGGTGTTCCTGGACTGGAGCCAGAACAATCCGGCCAAGACCACCATCGCGCCGTACTCGCTGCGCGGCCGCGCCCAGCCCTGGGTGGCCGCGCCCCGGTCCTGGACGGAGATCGAGAAGCCGAAGACGTTGCGGCACTTGACCTTCGACGAGGTCCTGCGCCGATTCGAGGACCAGGGCGACCTGCTCGACGGACTCGACGAAGCGGTGCCGCGACCGGATCGGCTCGACACCTACCGATCCATGCGCGACCCGGGCCGCACCCCCGAACCGGTGCCCCCGGGCCCGCCCGCGGACGGGCGGGGCGATCGTTTCGTCGTGCAGGAGCATCACGCCCGCCGCCTGCACTGGGACGTCCGGCTGGAACGCGACGGCGTGCTCGCCTCCTGGGCCGTGCCCAAGGGCCCGCCCACCGACACCGGCGAGAACCGGCTGGCCGTGCACACCGAGGACCACCCCATCGAGTACCTCACCTTCCACGGGACCATCCCGAAGGGCGAGTACGGCGGCGGCGAGATGACCATCTGGGATTCCGGCACCTACGAGACCGAGAAGTGGCGTGACGACGAGGTCATCGTGTGGCTGCGCGGGCAGCGGCTGACCGGGCGGTACGCGCTCATCCAGACCAACGGCAACCAGTGGCTCATGCACCTGATGAAGGATCAGACGCCGCCGGGAGGCAATGGGAAGGAAGGCGCGGGGGCGCAGGCGGTCTCGACGCCGCGGACTCCCGCGCCCATGCCGCGCGGCGTCATGCCGATGCTGGCCACCGCCGGTGACGTGACCACGCTCGACGCCGGACAGTGGGCGTTCGAGACCAAATGGGACGGGTTCCGGTTGATCGCCGAGATCGAGGACGGCACGGTGACCCTGCACAGCCGCGCCGGGCACGTCGTCACCGGGAAATATCCCGGCCTGGCCGTGCTCGGCGAGGAACTGTCCGGCCATTCCGCGGTGCTCGACGGCGAGGCGGTGGTCTTCGACGATCACGGCGGCGCGAATCTCGGCCTGCTGCGCGCGGATTCGGGCCGCGCGGTCTTCCTGGCCTTCGACCTGCTGTACCTGGACGGCACTTCGCTGATCCGCAAACGCTACGACGATCGGCGGCGCGTGCTGGAAGCCCTTGCCGGGCAGTCACGTTCGCTGATCGTGCCGGCGCGGTTACCGGGGTCCGGCGCGGACGCGTTGCGCTACAGCCAGGAGCACGGCATGGAGGGCGTGGTCGCGAAGCGGCGCGACTCGGTCTACCTCCCGGGCCGCCGCGGCCAGTCCTGGATCAAGACCCGCAATTGGCGGACGCTGTCCGTGGTGATCGGCGGCTACCGGCGTTCGGCGGCGCGGCAGTTCGCGTCCCTGCTGGTCGGCGTCCCGCATCAGGGCGAGCTGTACTACCTGGGCCGGGTCGGCACCGGTTTCAGCGAGCAGGAGATGAGCGATCTCGCCGACCGCCTGCGCCGGCTGGAACGCAAGACCAGCCCGTTCGACAACGAGCTCACCGCCGACGAGCGCCGCGACGCGGTCTGGGTGACGCCGAAGCTCACGGGCACGGTCCGCTTCCAGAACTGGACCGAGACCGGACGCCTGTGGCATCCGGCCTGGATCCCCGGCTCCGACTAGCTCGACTTCTCCAGCAACGGAATCAGGCTGTCGGAGTCGGTGACGATGGCGTGCCCCTGGAATTCGAAGTCCTCCCAGGCCCGCTGCTTGCCGGGCTCGTCGCGCCCGCCGACCCCGTCGCGGACGACGACCGGCACGAAGCCCAGATCGGTGGAGTGGCACACCGTCGGCGCGATCCCGATCTCCAGCGCGACGCCGACGATGGCGTAGGACCCGATCCCGAGGTCACGCAGCGTCGAGGCGAGCGGGGTGCCCTCGAACGCCGACATCGACGTCTTGTCGAAGACGACCTCGCCCTCCCGCGGTTGCAGTTCCGGCACCAGCTGGAAGCCCGGGGTGTCGCGCTGCAGGATCGGGACCACATCGTCGATGGAGTCCTTGCCCTGCCAGGTCATCGCCATCCGCATGGCGAAACTGCCCATGAGCCGCTTGGGCAGGAAGAAGTGCCGCAGGAAGATGACCGGGTAGCCGCCGCGCCGCGCGGCCTCGACCACGCGCACGACGCGCTCGGTGATCGCCGGGCCGTCGTCGAGCTGGCCCAGCACCCCGGCCTGCATGTCGTAGACGATGACCGCCATCTTGTCCGGTGCGCACACATCCTCGAGCGTCTCCGGAATCTCCACACCGTTGCCGCGCCGCATAAGCCCTCCGCAATCGCTTTCCGCCCCACCCTCTTTCGCCACCCTACGCCTGTGCGGAACGAGGCCGGACGGTCAGGCGGCCGCGGCGCGGGCGGGCTTGGGCCGATCCGGCACCACCCCGGAAGCCTTGACCGACCGCATCACCCGCATCTTCGCCGACCTCATCGACCGGCGGCGAGCCTGTTTCAGGCGGCCATCGACTCCGTCGCAGTGGCCGCCGTCGTGGTGGATTCGGCCTCGTGGAAGCCCGGCAGGTAGCGGTCCACGAACGGGATCATGAGCTGGATCAGCGGGCCGATGCCGAACGCGTACATCAGGGTGCCGATGCCGACACTGCCACCGAGCAGCCAACCTACGGACAACACGGTCGCCTCCAACCCTGTCCGCACGACCCAAACCGGTCGGCCTGTCCGGCGAACCAGGCCAGTCATCAGGCCATCGCGCGGACCCGGGCCCATCCCCGCGCCGATATAGAGAACCGTCGCCACCGCATTGAGGACCACGGCCGCGCCCATCGCCCCGATCCGGAGCGGCAGCCCGGGCAACTCCGGCAGCAGCCAGAGGCCGGCGTCCACCGAGACGCCGATGACGACCACATTGCTGACCGTGCCCGGACCTGGCCACTGGCGCAAGGGAATCCACGCCAGGAGGACGGCCGCGCCGGTGATCGCGACCACGGTGCCGAAGCTGAGCGGCACGTGGTCGGCGACGCCCTGATGGAAGACGTCCCAGGGGTCCAGGCCGAGGGCGGCGCGGATCATGACGGCCATGGAGAGGCCGTAGAGCCAGAGTCCGATGTACAGGGCGAGGAGGCGACGCAGCATTGGTCGAGCATGGCGGCAACTGGCATGCAAACGGTAGAGCCAGTTATGAAGAGCTGGACTTCTTGCTGGATATATCTTTTCGTGTGACAAACCGCGCAACGCCGTAGTTACGGCGCGCGGGACGCCATTGACCGGGTCGGACGGCGGCAGTACCTTGTGGGTCTCCGATGCGCCGGAGTGATCAGGCGCGAACAGCGGGTCCGTGGGTCCGGAGCGTCGGGAAGTTCGACGCTGGAGGCGTGATGCGGCGGGATGGCGCATGGTTCGGATCGGGGTGGCGGATCGGGCTGATCAGCGCGGCAGCCCTATTGGCGGCGGTGATGGCCGGGCCCGGCACCAGAGCGGAGATTCCGGTTCCCGACGCCGACCCGTTCTATTCGACGCCAATCGGCCTGGGAGAGTACGGAAACGGGACGATTCTCGATTCCCGGCCGATCGCCGTCCTGGGGCTGCCGCTACCGGTCGCGGGCTGGCAGGTGCGATACCGCACCACCGATTCCGCCGGGCACGCCGCCGCCGACGTGGCCACGGTGATGGCTCCGCTCACCCCGTGGACCGGGCCCGGGGATCGCCCGTTGCTGTCGTATCAGATTGCCGAGGACAGTCTCGGAACCCGTTGCGCCCCATCGTTCGCACTGGGCGGCGGCCGCGACCTGGCCATCACCAACACCCTGCTCGACGTGCCGTTCCTGACCGAGGCGCTGCGTCGCGGCTGGGCGGTGGTGGTGTCCGATTACGAGGGCGCGCAGTCCCGGTTCTTCGACGGAATCAACTCCGGCCGCGCGGTTCTGGACGGCGTCCGCGCCGCCAAAGCCTTTGCACCCCTGGGAATCAGCGATACCAGCCCGCTCGGGGCCTGGGGCTACTCCGGCGGGGCCTTCGCGACCCTGTGGGCTATGCAGTTGCGGGCGAGCTACGCGCCCGAGCTCTGGTTCTCCGGGGTGAGTTCCGGCGGCGTCCCCGCCGATATCCCCGCCATCGCCCGCGGTGTGGACGGCAGCGTACAGGCCGGACTCGGGGTGCTGATCCTGATCGCCATGACACGCAACGATCCCGGTCTGGCGGACTCACTCAATGACAGTGGCCGCGCGCTGATCGAACAGGAATCCGCTTCCTGCGGAAGCGATCTCGTGGCCCACCACGCCTTCCGGCGCATCGACGACTACTCGGCGATCCCGGACATCCTCGGCAGCCAGGCCTTCCGGTCCGTCACCGATCGCCAGGAACTGGGCGGCTGGGCGCCGGACGTGCCGCTGTACCTGTACCACAGCGATTCCGACGACGTGATCCCGTCTCGGGGCTTCAGCGATCTCGTCGACCGCTACTGCGCGCTGGGCGCGACCCTCACCGCCGTGCACTCGGGCATCCCGGGACACAACCCCGCGGCGGTGATAGAAGCCTTGGGCGCCATGGACTTTCTGGCCGACCGCTTCGCGGGCGAGCCGGTCACCGCCGGGTGCAC
>NZ_JBHWHH010000288.1:0-5438 GCF_042732555.1 Nocardia sp. NPDC059764 | reverse complement strand
CCTCAGCACCGCGCGCGGAGTGGCGTTATGTCAGAAGGGGTCCGCGGCGGCGCGGCGGATCACTTCGCGGGCCAGCGGCCCGTGAATGGCGTCGATGGGACGGCCGGGCAGGGTCTCGTCCTCGGTGTAGATCCACTCGAGGATTTCCTGGTCGGTGTACTTGCCGTCACGCATGACCGTGATCAGCGGGGTCAGGTGCTTGGCGACAGCGCCGGTGGAGTCGAAGAACTCCTTCGGGACACCGGCGATACCGTCCCGGCGGACCGCGATGATCTGATGGTCACGCAGCATCTGATGGACCCGGGTCACCACCATGCCCAGCTGCTCGGCCACGTCGGGCAGCGGGATCAGGGTCACCGAATCCGGCAGGACGTCTTCGCTGCAAGGAAAGGCACTCACGCCGACCACGGTAGTCTCTCGCGTCGCCACAGTCGCATCACACCCCGACGCGGCTACCATCGGGTGAGCCGCACTGGGCGGCATTGACGAAAATCGGAAGGGTCGCAGTTGATCGGCCAGATGCTGGAAGGGCGCTACCGCATCGACGCGCCGATCGCGCGTGGCGGTATGTCCATGGTGTTCCGGGGGGTGGACACCCGGTTGGACCGACCGGTCGCCATCAAGGTGATGGACCCGAAGTTCGCCTCCGACCCGCAATTCCTCACCCGCTTCGAACTCGAGGCGAGAGCGGTGGCCAAACTCAAACACCCCTCCCTGGTGGCGGTCTACGACCAGGGCGTGGACGGTGAGCACCCGTTCCTCATCATGGAACTGGTCGAGGGCGGAACCCTGCGCGAACTGCTGCGCGAACGCGGCCCCATGCCCCCACACGCGGTGCGCGCCGTCGCCGAACCCGTGCTCTACGCCATCGGCGTGGCCCACGCGGCCGGGCTGGTGCACCGCGACATCAAGCCGGAGAACGTGCTCATCTCCGACTCCGGCGAGGTGAAGATCGCCGACTTCGGTCTGGTGCGCGCGGTCGCCGAGGCCAAGATCACCTCCGACAGCGTCATTCTCGGCACCGCCGCCTACCTCTCCCCCGAGCAGGTCACCAGCGGCAGCGCCGACGCCCGCAGCGACGTCTACTCCGCGGGCATCCTGATCTTCGAAATGCTCACCGGCCGAACCCCGTTCACGGGCGACAACTCGCTCTCGATCGCCCTGCAGCGGGTCGAGAAGGACGTGCCCGCGCCCGGCCGCCTGATCGGCGGCGTGCCCGCCGAGATCGACGAGCTGGTCGCGCACGCCACCGCCCGCGAACCCATGCACCGGTTCTCCAACGCCACCGAGATGGCCGACGAACTGCGCCGCATCGCCCGCGAACTGCAGCTGCCCGACTACCGGGTGCCCGCGCCGACCGAATCCGCCGAGCACCTCAGCGCCAAGTACCGGGTCGGGCCCACGCCCGCCCCGCGCGGCCCCGTGCATCCCCCGTCGCGGCCGATTCCGGGCGCGGCGGACCAGACCACCCGGTTCCAGGCCGACGCCACCACACGGCTCCCTGCCGACCCGCCGACCGTGTACGCGCCGCCGCAGCAGCCCCAGCACACCCGGGTCATGACCGCGGCGCGCGAGATTCCGGCCGAGTACCGGCAGAGCGACTACGCCCCGCCGCCGGGCGCCCAGCACCCCGGCTCGGATCTGATCGAGGACCGCGGCAAGTCGCGGCGCCGGGTCGTCGTGTGGCTGAGCATCGTGGTCGCGCTGGCGGTGCTGCTGGGCATCGGCGGCTGGTGGCTGGGCGTCGGGCGCTATTCGCCGGTGCCCACCATCGCCGGCATGGACACCCAGCGCGCGGTCTCCACGCTGAAGGACGCGGGCTTCGAGACCGAGACCCGCAACAAACCCTCCGACATGATCCCGGTCGGCAATGTGGTCGGCACCGACCCGCCCGCAGGCACCCGCGTCATCAAGGGCTCCCTGGTCGCGGTGCTGGTCTCCAGCGGCAAGCCGAAGGTTCCCGACGTCAGCGCCGGACAGGACGTCAGCTCGGTCAACAAGGCCATCCGCGACGCCGGGCTCACCCCCGTGGACGCCGGCGAGGTGGGCAGCTCCGCACCGAAAGGCTCACTCGCCAAGGTGGATCCGGCGCCCGGCACCGTCCTCCCGGCCAACGGACAGGTGAAGGTCTACCGCAGCAAGGGATCCCTGCCGGTCAAGGTGCCGGACCTCCGCGGCAAGACGCAGGAGGAGGCCAAGATCGCTCTGCAGAAGGCCGGACTCACCGTCAGCTCCACCCGCGAGCAGTTCGACCCGAAGATCAAGTCCGGCCAGGTGATCGGCACCGATCCGGCCGCTGGCACCAGCGCCGAATCCGGCTCCGGCGTGGTCCTGATCCTCAACAGCGCCCTCGACATGCCGAATCTGCTGGGCGCCAATGTCGGCACCGCGCGCGGCAAACTGCAGCAGATGGGGCTCTCTGTCACCGTGCGCCAGCTGGCAAACAATGACAGCTCGATCGTCATCTCGCAGAGCACCGCCCCCGGCGACGCGGTCGAACCCGGCTCCACCGTAACGATCGTCGCGATACCGTAACCGCCTCCCCGCGACTGCCGCTCCGCCTCTCCGCGCGGCGGTCGGCTGAGAGCCGCCGACCGTCTCGCGTCCGGACCTCGGTTCGTATCGAACCGATTCTGGACGTACCCGATGAGTTACCCCAACCGCTACGAGATCAACAGTCGCCTTGGACAACGCAATACAGACGCGAGTGCCCGGACCGCTGACGTGGTCCGGGCACTCGAATCTCTGCAAGCCGCATCCAGCTAGCGCAGCATCTCCGCGACCAGGAAGGCCAGTTCGAGGGACTGCTGGGTGTTCAGGCGCGGGTCGCACGCGGTCTCGTAGCGCTCCTCCAGGTTGAGGTCCGAGATGTCCTGCGCGCCGCCGAGGCATTCGGTGACGTTCTCACCGGTGAGCTCGATGTGCAGGCCGCCCGGGTGGGTGCCCAGCGCGTGGTGCACCTCGAAGAAGCCCTGCACCTCGTCGACGATGCGGTCGAAGTGGCGGGTCTTGTAGCCGGTGGACGCCTCGTGGGTGTTGCCGTGCATGGGGTCGCACTGCCAGATCACCTGATGGCCGGTGGCCTGCACCTTCTCGATGATCGGGGGCAGCACGTCGCGGACCTTCTGATTGCCCATGCGGGCCACGATGGTCAGGCGGCCGGGCTCGTTGTTGGGGTCCAGGCGCTCGACGTACTCCACGGCCTGCTGCGGCGTGGTGCTCGGGCCGATCTTGAGGCCGATCGGGTTGGCGATCAACTCGGCGAACCCGACGTGCGCGCCGTCGAGCTGACGGGTCCGCTCACCGATCCACAGGAAGTGCGCCGACAGATCGTAGAGCACCGGCTCGCCGGTGACGGGGTGCTCGCTCAGACGCAGCATGGCCCGCTCGTAGTCGAGCACCAGCGCCTCGTGGCTGGCGTAGAGGCGAGCGCTGGACAGGTTCGGGTCGTTGACCCGGCAGGCCTTCATGAACGCCAGCGCGCGGTCGATCTCGGTGGCCATCTGCTCGTAGCGGGCCCCGGCCGGGGACTGCGCCACGAACTCGCGGTTCCAGTCGTGCACCTTGTGCAGGTCGGCCATGCCGGCCGAGGTCAGCGAACGCACCAGGTTCATCGCCGCGGAGGCGTTGGCGTAGGCGCGGACCAGGCGCGACGGGTCGTGCTCGCGCAGCCCGGCGTCGGCGACCAGCGAGTTCACCATGTCGCCGCGGTAGGACTTGAGGCCCAGCGAATCGACGTCGGCGGAACGGGGTTTGGCGTACTGGCCCGCGATGCGGGCCACCTTCACCACGGGCAGGCTCGCGCCGTAGGTGAGCACCACCGCCATCTGCAGCAGGGTGCGGATATTGCCGCGGATGTGGGGTTCGGTGTTGTCGGCGAAGGTCTCCGCGCAGTCTCCACCCTGCATGAGGAAGGCCTCGCCGCGCGCTACCTCGGCTAAGCGTAGGCGCAGTTCCTCGACCTCGGCGGGCACGCAGATCGGCGGCACGCTCTCGAGGACGGTGCGCATCTTCTCGGCCTGCTCGGGATCCCAGGACGGCTGCTGTAGGGCCGGTCGGGCGAGCGCCTCGTCGAGACGCCGACGGAGCTCGTCAGGCAGCGGAGGAAGTTCCGGCAGGCGATCGATCGGTACGTCGACGGTCCAGTTCACGTGTTCAGAATACGGATTGCTCCTGGACAGGCGAAGCACACCCAGGGCTGGTGTCCTCTCACCCGGCGCTCGGCCCGTACAGTTCGACAGAACCAGACAGAGTCGAGGGGACCGATTGAAACGCGTTGACGAACGGAAGGGCTTCCGGCGGTTGCCGCCGAAAGCCACGTCAGCGCGCTCCTTCCGGGTCATACCGAGCGATAATTTCGCGCGCCCAATCGAGCATATCCTCGACTCGCTGCCCGATCGGCTGACCCGTGATCCACAGTTCCAAATTCTCGGGCCTATTATCGAGCTTGTCGCCATTGATATGGTGCACGTTCTCACCCTGATACAGCTCTCCGCCGAGAACCTGCTCCATGATCAAGCGATGCTCCAGCATCCAACCGCCTTCCGGAAGCCGGAGCAGCCGATAACCGAACGAAGTAATGCGACTACGACCGTCATGCGTACTCTTACGACGTCGTCCGGGCGCGCCTCGTCCCGGCGCGGCCTCGACCGAACCCCACCGGCGAATCTGTGTCTGATGAGGACGACAGACACCGCGCTTCAGGATGGCCGGGCGCTCGCAACCCGCAACCGAGCATCGCGGATACACCTCTTGGAGCTTCTTGACATGATGCCGATGACACATGCCACGCGAGTAGCGCTCCGGCACCGTCCGAGAGCAATCGGAAACAACACAAACTGTTTCCACCTGAATACCCCCACGATCGATTTGACGCACCGCTCTTCAGGTTACTCGAAAGGACCATCGCTTGAGGTATTTTTACGATTCCGAATTCATTGAGGATGGGGTCGTAATAGACCTGGTGTCCATTGCGGTGGTCTGCGAAGATGGCCGCGAATTCTATGCAATCTCGAACGAATTCAATGCCGACAAAGCGGGCCCTTTCGTCCGACGAAACGTACTGCCGAAACTCCCGCCCACCTCCTCGCCGCTGTGGCGTTCCCGTCAGCGCATCCGCGACGACCTCTACAAGTTCCTGGTCCCGCGCCCCGGCGTGGAACCCGAACTGTGGGCCTGGGTCGGCGCCTACGACCATGTGGCGCTGTGCCAGCTGTGGGGTTCCATGGTGGACCTGCCCAACGCGCTGCCCCGCTACACCAACGAACTGCGCCAGCACTGGGATCAGCACGGGCGTCCGCCGCTGCCGCCGGTGCCGAAGGACGCGCACGACGCGCTGGCCGACGCGCGCCACAACCTGGCCAAGTTCGAGGCCATCGAGGCGTACCGGCGCCTGCAGGCGGTCTGAGCTCCGAGCATGCGAAAGGCCCCGGGAGACT
>NZ_JBHWHH010000287.1:0-5474 GCF_042732555.1 Nocardia sp. NPDC059764 | reverse complement strand
GCACTATCGCGACGGCCGCCGCGATGGCGACCGTCCCCCTGATCCGGCACGAGCGCCGTCGTCGCGATACCACCTGTGCCACATTAGCTTTCGATCCCGTCCGGGAAACGGCGAATGCCGGTCACCCCGAGGGGTGACCGGCATTCGGGCTATCGGAAGATCAGATCGCGTGCAGCGCCTGCAGGATGCCGATGCGGGACTTCCACAGCTCGGCCTCCCAGTACTTCCAGGAGTGGGTGCCGGTGGCCGGGAAGTCGAAGTCCGCCGGGATGCCCAGCTGCGCCAGGCGGGCCTGGAACGAGCGGGTGTTGAGCAGGCAGACCGCCTCGATGCCCATACCGACGCCGGTGTCGAACACCGCGCCGACATTGGCCGGCCGGTCGAACTCACCGGGCAGCGCGCCACCGGCCGAGATACGCATCGGCAGGCCACGCAGCTGCGGAGCGAACACGAACGGATCCATGCGCAGCCACTGCGGGCTCCACGGCGGCGCCATCGAGTCGATGTTGTAGGCGCCCCAGCGCAGGACGGCCACGCGCAGGGCCTCCCGCATACCGGGGGCGGAGACGTTCAGCGCGCCGGAGTACGAGCCGGCCCACTTGAACTGGTCGCGGTGGAAGGCGGCCAGCGCGAGCGCGGCGCCACCGCTCATCGACAGACCGACGACCGCGTTGTTGGTGCGGGAGACGCCGTAGCCCTCGAGGAAGGCGGGCAGCTCCTTGGTCAGGAAGGTCTCCCACTTGTAGGTGAACTTCTGGCCGTTGGTGTTACTCGGGGCCAGCCAGTCGGTGTAGAAGCTGGACTGACCACCGACCGGCATCACCAGGGTGATGTCGTCGTTCGAGAACTGCTGGTTGGCGTTGGTCTCGAAGCTCCACGCGTTGCGGTCGTCACGCGCGGCCATGCCGTCGAGCATGTAGAGCGCGCCGTTGCCGCCGTTGCGGGCCCACTGGACCTGGACCTTGATCGGGCCCATGCTCGAGGGAACCATCAGGTCCTCGGTGGCGCCCGGGTTCATCCGGTGGGTGATGCCATGAGCGGGCAGGGCCTGCGCCGGAGCGCCGCCCACCACCACCGGCAGTGCGAGAGCGGCGACCGATGCGACCAGCGTCCGCCTCATCCATGTACCCGCACCGCGTGTCGGACGCGCCGCAGTACTCCCCCCGTTCCTGCCGAACCTCATGAATCCTGCTTTCTTTTACTCCGGCTACTTCGCTGCTGACGGCCAACCCGCCCCATGAGTGCAGCCGACATCGGCCGCGACATCACCGGACAGCGAGATCCCCGACAACCTCATCAGATTGGTTCCGCGTGACAATATGTCACGGAGCCCACTCTCGGCAACAGGACCGAATGATCTTTCGGCACAATGAGAAACACGCCGACTCGCGAGTGTCGCGGCACTGGCGGGAACCGCATCCGACGCGTACACGAACTCGCATTTCGCCTATGCACAAACAGCGATTCAGCACCAGTGACGTGTGTCACTCACCCGTCTATTCGCCATTCCTATGACAACAGCTCAGCCGGTAATCGGCAGCCCCCAATCCCGCCGGCCGGCAATGTCTCCGATGCACGGGCAATGCCTCGCACACGATCCGACCAGGCACAACAAAACAGCGGCATGAGACTCGGTCTCATGCCGCTGATCGAACATCGGGCGAACTCGTTCGAAGCGTGTTGCGGTGGCGCGGATTTCGAACGTCAGCCGATATTCGCCGACATGTCCGGAATCATCCGGTACGCGTTGTCCTGCCAGTTGGTCCACGCGTGCACCCCGGCGGGCGGGAAGTCGTAGACCACGTTGCTCGCGCCCAGCGTCATCATGCGGACCTGGAACGCGCGGGTATTGGCCAGCGCCAACGCCTCCAGCGGGGTGCCGCGGACGATGCGGTCGGCGGCCGCGCCGATCGGTATCTGGAGGTCTTGCTGCATCGGCAGGCCGCTGCCGGCCGCGACCCAGACGCGGGTGTTGTTCGCGATCAGGGTGGGCGCGAAGACGAAGGGATCCATGCGCAACCACTGCGGACCCCACGGCGGCGCCATGCAGTCGACGTTGTAGCCGCCGGCGTCGATCATGGCCGCGCGAATGCCCTCGCGCATACCCGGCGCGGAAATGTTCAGATAACCGGAGAATGATCCGGCGAAACTGAATTGGTCGGGGTGGTACGCCGACAGCGTGAGCGCGGCACTGCCGCCCATCGACAATCCGAACACCCCATTGCGATTCGGATTGAAGCCCAGGCGATCCCGCAATCCCCAGCGCAGCTGATTGGTGAGCAGCGATTCCCAGGTGTAGCGGTAGCTCTTGCCCTCACCGCCGCCCAGCGCCTCGGTCATGCCGGATCCGGAATTCGGCGCGGACGAGCCACTGCCGGGTGCGAGGCCGAAGAAGGAACTGGGTGAATCCCAGTCCGCGTAGAAGCTGGACTGGCCGCCGACCGGCATCACCACATTGATGTTCCAGCTCTGCAGGACCTCGGCGACATTGGTGTTGATCTCCCAGCCGTTCAGGTCGCCCTGGGCGCGTTCACCGTCGAGCACGTAGACGACGCGGTTGGTATTGCCGTCGGCGGCTCGGAAGATCCGGGACTTGATCGGGCCCATCTCGGGAGAATCGACCCAGAAGTCGAATCCGGAGGGATTGAAACCGGCTGATGCGGGCGGGGAGACGACCACCCCGGCGCCTAATGGCAGCAGCATCGCCGTCGCGATACCCAGCACAGTTCGTTTGAAGCCACGCACCAGCATCGACCCAGCCTCTCATCGGAGCACAGACGATCCAGCAGAACGATCTTCTCTTCGAAACTGCTCAAGTATCGGACGTCCGCGTCGGCGTGTCGGGCGTGTCGACGCACGAGTCCCCCGGGCGAGTCCAGATCTTGACCTACGCCCGGGGGACTTTACGCGCTGAGCGCGGTTTTCTAGCCGATGTTGTTGGAAAGGTCCGGGATCATGCGGTAGACCTCGGCCTCCCAGTTCCGCCAGTTGTGCACACCGCTGGCCGGGAAGTCGTAGGTGACGTTCTGCGCGCCCAGGGTGGCCATCCGGACCTGGAAGGCCCGGGTGTTGGCGAGCGCGAGCGCCTCCAGCGGCATGCCCTGGACCACCGACATGACGCCGGAGACGTCACCGGCGGCCGGGACTGCGCTGGCGGCGGAGATCCACAGGCGGGTGTTGTTGGCGATCAGGCGCGGCGCGAACACGAACGGGTCCATGCGCAGCCACTGCTGACCCCACGGCGGGGCCATCGAGTCCACGTTGTAGCCGCCGGCGTCGATCATGGCGACGCGGATGGCCTCACGCATGCCCGGCGCGGAGACGTTCAGGTAGCCGGAGAACGAGCCCGCGTAGCTGAACTGGTCCGGGTGGTAGGCGGCCAGGGTCAGCGCGCCCGAACCACCCATGGACAGGCCGAACACGCCGTTGCGGTTGGGGTTGAAGCCCAGCCGGTCGCGCAGCGCGTTGCGGAGGTCCTGGGTGATGAAGGTTTCCCAGGTGTAGCGGTAGCTCTTGCCCGGGCCGCCGGCGAACAGGCCGAACGCGCCGGAACCCGACTGCGAGCCCGAGGCGGAGCCCGAGGAGGAACCGGCCGAGCCGCTGCCGCCGCCGATGCCGAGGATGGAGCTGGGCTCGGCCCAGTCGGCGTAGAAGCTGGACTCGCCGCCGACCGGCATGACCACGTTGATGTTCGCGGCGGTCAGCGCGCGGACGACCTCGGTGTCGTTCTCCCAGCCATTGAGGATCTGGGTGGCACGCATACCGTCGAGGGCGTAGACGACGCGGGCGGTGTTGCCGTCCGCGGCGCGGAACACGCGGGTCTTGACCGGGCCCATGCTGGCCGAGTCGACCCAGAAGTCGAACCCGTCGGGGTTGAAGGCCGCGTGCGCGACCCCGCCGACCCCGGCCACCGTCGCGCCCAGGGGAACCATGAGGGCCGCGGCGAGCCCGAGTGCCGATCGTTTCAACCATCCGCCGCCCAGTGATGGACGTCTAACCCACTCGCCTCGCATGCCTTTGTCCGGCCTTTCGTGTCCTGTTCATATCCGTGCAATTCCCGCCGGTCCGTCATCTCCCGGCGGAAGGTCTCGGGGAGCCTATCGTGCATTGGAGAGGTGTTCGTTATCGGTTTGTGACAGAAGTGACCGGCGCCACTATTCGGTGGAAAAGTGCCCTGAGCTGCTCATTGATACAGGACTCGAGACAAAGGGACGTGCGTCAGCCGATATGAGATGACAAATCCGGCAACTGCTTGATGAGTTGCGGCTCCCAGGTGTGCCAGTTGTGAATGCCGGTGGGCGGGAAGTCGTAGGCGACATTTCCGAGACCGACAACGGCCAAGCGGGCCTGGAACATCCGGGTGCTCGCCAGCGCCACCGCCTCGATGCCCATGCCTTCCTTGGTCGCCATCGCGGAGATGTCACCGCCGCCCGGAATGGCGCTCGCCGCGGAGATCCACAGCCGGGTGTTGTTGGCCTTCAACCGCGTTGCGAACACGGCCGGGTCGAGGTGCTGCCATTTGGACTCCGACGAAGCCAGGGCATCCACGTTGTAGCCACCGCAGTCCAGCATCGCGGCGCGGATCGCCGCCCGCATGCCGGGCGTGCTCATATTCGGCACACCCGAATTCGAACTGGCGTAACTGAACTGGTCGGGATGAAAGGCCGCCAGCATGAGCGCGGCGCTGCCGCTCATGGACACGCCGACCACGCCGTTGCGGTTCGGGCTGAAGCCCAGCCGATCCCGCAGCGCGTTGCGCAGGTCGCTGGTGATGAAGGTTTCCCACTTGTAGGTGTAGGACTTGCCCGGACCACCCGAGAACACCGACGAGGCGCCGGAACCGGTCACGTCGCCCGGCGCGGTGCCGGGCTTCATGCCCAGGAAGGTGCTGGGCTGGGTCCAGTCGGCGTAGAAGCTGGACGCGCCGCCGACCGGCATCACCACATTGATATTGGCGTCCATCAACGCCTGGGCGACGTTGGTCTCGATCTCCCAGCCGTTGAGGTCCTCGCGGGCGCGCATGCCGTCGAGCAGGTAGACCACGCGATTGGTATTGCCGTCATTGGCGCGGAAGACGCGCGACTTGATCGGGCCCATCGCGGAATCCACGTAGAAATCGAAACCGGCCGGATTCAGAGCCGCCTGCGCGGTGCCGCCGGCGCCGGCGACCGATGCCCCGAACGGCAGCATCAGCGCCATGGCCAGGCCGAATGTCGTCCTCGTGAACCACGCTCGCCGCGGTCGAGTTCCCCGTTTTGCACCCACAGTGGCAGCGCTAGGCATCGTGTTGTTCCGGCCCTTCCAAACTCATGACATCCGCTGTGACACATAGGAAGATCACCCGCAGCGGCCTGCCGAGAAGCGTATCGCGGAACCCCCTGCCAGGCGTTACCTAATTGAGACAGAATTTCAAACTTTATCTTCAGTTCGTGACAAAACGCCCAAATCAATTGGAGTACAGCGCACAGCAGCCC
>NZ_JBHWHH010000286.1:0-5599 GCF_042732555.1 Nocardia sp. NPDC059764 | reverse complement strand
CTGGAAGGTGAGAATCGGCTTGATGGTGGTGCCGTGGTGGGCGTCCGCGACCGCGGTGTCGATATCGGAGAAGGCATAGGTCTTGCTGATCTTTTCGATCGGGAACTTGCCCTCGGCGTGCCACTGCAGAAGCTGCGGAATGAACTTCTGCGGATCGCCACTGCCCTCGATGCATCCGCGAACAGCCTTGCCGTTTCCGGTCAGATGGCCGATCTCGAAGTCCATGCTGGCCTCACCGAGTCCGACGAGCACCAGGGTGCCCATGGGGGCCAGCGCTTCCAAGCCCTTGGCGATGACGGCATTCACGGCGGTGGTGTCGAGTGCGAAGTTCGCGCCGCCATTGGTGGCCGCCACGATCTGCGCGACGACATCGTCGGCCGCGCCGTCGATGGTGACGTCCGCGCCCAGCTCCTTGGCCACGGCCAGGCGGTCCGCGGAGAGGTCGATGGCCACAATGGTCCCCGCGCCGATGGCCCGGGCCGCCATGAGCGCCGCCATGCCGACGCCGCCCACGCCGAAGATGGCGATCGAGTCGTTCGGGCCCGGCTTCATGACATTGGCGACCGCGCCGGCGCCGGTCTGCACACCGCAGCCGAACGGGGAGGTGGCGACCAGGTCGACATCCTTGTCCACGACCACGATGCTGCGCGCCGACACCAGCGCGTGGGTGGCGAAACTCGACTGCCCGAAGAACGCGCCCATGACGCGCTCGCCATTGTTGCTCAGCGGCGAGGTGAAATCTGAGCGGCCGCCCGAGGTGTTCAGAATGACGAAATTCTCGCAATAGGGCGGAAGCCCGTTGGCGCATCGAGAACACGTGCCGCAACTGGCGTAGGTGAGCAGAACATGGTCGCCCACCTCGATTCCGGTTACCTCCGAACCGATCTGCTCCACGATGCCCGCGCCCTCGTGCCCGAGGACGATCGGCAACTCGGCGGGAAATACGCTCTTGGAGACCAGGTCGGTGTGGCAGACCCCGGTCGCGACGATGCGCACCAGCACCTCGCCCGGACGGGGTTCCTCGAGGCTGAGGGTCTCCATCGAGAAGGGCGCGTCGGCTCCTCGGGCCACCGCAGCGGTAATTTCCACGGAATCTCCTTCCAAGACATCCCAATTGTCGGGAGCATAAGAACGTGTTCCAGTTTACGGCCATCGACGATCCCGCTCAGCGGTTCCGTGAGTGGCCTCGTGAACGGCGGACCTGTAGGCCGCCACGGATTCCGGACTGTTCGCCCGGTAATAGCTCTCGCCTCAACCCCCTGTGGTCAAATGCAATCGCCGGTCACCGGGTCGTGATCTGAAGCACCCGGCAATGGGTCGGCAATTCCCGCATTCTCAGCTTTACCTCCACGATGCAACAGCACGATGAGCGAGGGGTTGATGAGCAGGCTCCGAATTGGCACGTGGGGGGTCGCGGTCGCCGTCGTCACGGTCGGATTCGTCGCACCGGGTACGGCTGCCGCGGACGTCACGGTGCCATTGCCCAACGGATATATCGAGGGTCCGGGGGTCAAGATCACGAGTGTCGGTGAGCGCGCGATCATTTCGCCGTCGCTGGCCTCCAACGGCGCGGGCCGGACCTCGTGGGTGACGGGCAATGTCACCGCCGAGGTGGAGACCCTGGAGGGGGATGTCGGTCCCAACAACGGTCCGCTGAATTTTCCCGGCACCAACAACTCGGGAACGCACGGATCGTCCAACCTCACCACCGGCTACATCGTCGGCTGCCAGGTCGCGCTGGGGCAGTTGAGCGCGAACGCCGCGGTCCTGGTCAGCTCCACGCCCAGCCTGACCGGCGGATTCAGCTTCCCGCTCTCACCGGGCCAGGTGCAGTGGGTCGCGGTCAACAACATCGAGTTGGTCAAGAGCGGCACCTACACCATCAACTATCAGGACATCCCGATGGAGATCCAGGGCTGCGGCGGTTACGCGCAGGCCCGCCAGGTCTCCGTGGTCGAGATCATCGGTATCGATTACCACAAGGTCACCCTCTACGGACAGCCGTTCAGCATCGGCTGACGAGTCCACTCCGAAGGAAGGGATCGTATGTACGGCAAGGGAATTCGTGCCCGGAGCGGGCGGATCCTGGGGGTGGCGCTGGCTGCGGCGGCGGGTCTGTCCGGGTTCGGCCCGGCCGCTCCCGCTCGTGCCGACACCTTCATTCCGCTCCCGGGGGGCTCCATCACCCGGCAGCTCGCCGACGGCACCAACCTGACGGTCCGGATCACCGGGGAGTCGGCCAAGATCAGCGGATCCATGGGATCCACCCCCGTGCATCGCAATGTCTGGACCACGGCGGTGGCCAGCATCGACCTCGACGGCCCGAGCGCCTCGAACTCGACGCTCAAGATCAGTCCCGGCTACATCGTGGGCTGCCAGGTCGACATCAGCGGCATCAGCGCGAACAACGCCGGCGGCCAGGCCTACATCCCGGACACCAGCCTGCAGACCCTGGGCACGCTGGGCCTCAGCGAGCAGATGGGCAGCGGCATCACGCTCGGACCCGGTCAGGCCGTCGCGCGCCCGATGCTCGATCTGGAGCGACCCGACGACTACGGCCAGGAATCGCACAAGCGCTACAACAAGGTTCCGGGTCCGCACGCCAGCGTGAGCTGGACCGATGAGACCTTCTCGATGGACGGCTGCGGCGGGTACGCCCAGGCGCGGGCGTTCGTCGCGGCAGAGGTCGACACCGCCACCTTCATCGGTAACCTGGTGCTCTACGGTGAGCCGTTCACCATCGGCTGACATATATCTTCGACGCCTCGCTGAACAGCGCATTCATCGCATTCGGTGGATGGCCGGACTCCGCGTTTCCGCGGTCGCTACTATCGACCGAAAGCGGGGCCCGGCTTCTGGCCGGTCGGTGATCGACAGCAACGCGGATGTGAAGGGACGGAGCGGCATTGCAAACCGGGATGTGGCTTCTGATCATTCTGGTATTGCTGCTGGTCGGATTGGCCTTGGCCTCGACCTATCGCCTCGTCATGCTGCGTCGCGGCGGCACCGCCGCCCTGCTGCGGGTGCTGCCCGCGCGCGGACATGGCGGCGGCTGGCGGCACGGCCTGATCCGCTACGACGAGGACACGCTCCTCTTCTACAAACTCTCCAGCCTGAAACTCGGCCCGGACTCCACCATGCGGCGGCTCACCATCGAGGTGGGCCCGCGCCGCTCCCCGGCCGACGACGAGTACGACATCATGACCGACGAGGTCATCGTCATGGTGTCCGACGGTGACGGCAACTACGAGCTGGCCCTGGACCGCGGCGCCATGGCGGCCTTCCTGTCCTGGGTGGAATCGCGCCCGTCCGAGCGCATCCGCCGCCGCCGCGCCGGATAGCCCGACACCGAGAGCGATAGTGTGACCCTGTGAGCGTTCACTTGACGCGGATCTACACGCGGACCGGCGATGACGGCACTACCGGACTGAGCGATTTCTCGCGGGTGGCCAAGACCGACCCGCGGCTGATCGCGTATGCCGACTGTGACGAAACCAATGCGGCGCTCGGGGTCGCCATCGCGCTCGGTCAGCCGGACACGCGGATTCTGACTGTGTTGCGTTCCATACAGAACGACTTGTTCGACGCGGGCGCGGACCTCTCCACCCCGGTCGTCGCCGACCCCAAGTACCCGCCGCTGCGCATCACCCAGGACTACGTCGACCGCCTGGAGAAGTGGTGCGACGAGTTCAATGAGCCTCTGCCGCCGTTGAATTCGTTCATCCTGCCCGGCGGCACCCCGCTGGCCGCGCTGCTGCACACCGCGCGCACCGTGGCGCGACGCGCCGAGCGCGCGGCCTGGGCCGCGGTGGCCGCGCACCCGGACGACACCAACGTGCTGCCCGCCAAATACCTCAACCGCCTGTCCGACCTGCTGTTCATCCTCGGCCGGGTCGCCAACCCGGACGGCGACATACTGTGGCGGCCGGGCGGAGACGCCGCGAGCGCGGGAGAGGACCACTAGGCTGACCCCCGTGAGTGAACGGTTTCTGGTGACCGGGGGCAGCAGGCTCGTCGGTGAGGTCGCGGTGGGCGGCGCGAAGAACAGCGTCCTCAAGCTGATGGCTGCCGCGTTGCTGGCCGAGGGTACGACCACCATCACGAACTGCCCGGACATCCTGGATGTGCCGTTGATGGCGGACGTGTTGCGCGGTCTCGGCTGCGATGTGGTCATCGAGGGCGGCACGGTCCATATCGCGACGCCGCCGGAACCGAAGTACCACGCGGACTTCCCGGCGGTCACCCAGTTCCGCGCCTCGGTGTGTGTGCTGGGTCCGCTGATGGCGCGTTGCAAGCGGGCCGTGGTGGCGCTGCCCGGCGGTGACGCGATCGGTTCGCGTCCACTCGACATGCACCAGCAGGGTCTGCGGTTACTCGGCGCGACCTCGGAGATCGAGCACGGCTGCCTGGTGGCCCGGGCCGAGGAGCTGCAGGGCGCGCGGATCCGGCTCGACTTCCCGTCGGTCGGCGCGACCGAGAACATCCTCATGGCCGCGGTGCTCGCCGAGGGCGAGACCGTCATCGACAATGCCGCGCGTGAGCCGGAGATCGTGGATCTCTGCAACATGTTGAACCGGATGGGCGCGAAGATCGCCGGCGCCGGCACCTCGGTGCTGACCATCCAGGGCGTGGAGAAGCTGGCCCCTACTACCCACCGGGTGATCGGTGACCGCATCGTCGCCGCGACCTGGGGCATCGCCGCCGCCATGACCACCGGTGACGTGCGGGTGACGGGCATCAACCCCAAGCACCTGTCCCTGGTACTGGACAAGCTGCGCTCCGCGGGCGCCCGAATCTCGTTCGAACCGGATGGTTTTCGCGTGGTGCAGGCGGATCGCCCTCGCGCCGTGAACTTCTCGACCCTGCCGTTCCCGGGTTTCCCCACCGACCTGCAGCCGATGGCCATCGGCCTGGCCGCCATCGCGGACGGCACCTCGATGATCACCGAGAACATCTTCGAGGCGCGCTTCCGTTTCGTCGAAGAGATGATCCGGCTCGGCGCGGACGCCCGCACCGACGGGCATCACGCTGTGGTGCGCGGTATTCCGCGACTGTCCTCGGCGCCGGTGTGGTCCTCCGACATTCGGGCCGGCGCGGGTCTGGTGCTCGCGGGTCTGGTGGCCGACGGTGTCACCGAAGTCCACGATGTCTTCCACATCGACCGGGGTTACCCGTCTTTCGTGGAGAACCTGCGCGGGCTCGGAGCGGAAATCGAACGCGTCGGAACCTCCGACTGAACGGCCGGTGTCGGGACGTGTTCACGAAAACCCGTCCTGAACAGGCGATTTGACATGCGAACAACCAACACGTAACTTATTCCAGGTCAGAGCGACACGGACACCGACCCGGAGCCCAAGGGCTTAGGGAAACGAGGTAGTACGAGGAGCGCCTGATGATCACATTAGCTTCGACCGACCGGCGGATTTGGTTCTGCTGTAAGGGCTGAGTTAAGCTTCAACAGCAGCCTCACCGACAAGCGGGACGAAAGTTCCGGGATGTTGGTGTGTGCGTGTGTTCTTTGAGAACTCAATAGTGTGTCGATGAATGTCAGTGCCAAATATTTTATTTGGTTCCAATCATTCTCACCCCCGTGAGGGTG
>NZ_JBHWHH010000285.1:0-5824 GCF_042732555.1 Nocardia sp. NPDC059764 | reverse complement strand
CACCGGGGAACGCCGGGCCGCGCAGCCCGCGCCGGATCCCGCCGCGGGCGACGGCCGCCGCCGACGCGCCCAGAGTCCCGAGCAGGCCGCGGGACGCGGCGCGGCTCCCGCCGCCAATCCGGCCCCCGCGGCCGAAGGTGGCCGCCGTCGTCGCCCGCAACCGGGCGAAGTGCCCCCGCATCCGCGTCCGAATGTGCGCTATCGCGAACGCGATTCCGGCCGCATCGAACGCTGACCGCGACACCCGAGCGACGATCGCCGTAGATTTCCGGCAATCACGAAATTCGGGACGAAATAAGATCATCCGGATAACAATTCGCGCCCGCCACAACGAATGTGGCAGGCGCGAATGCGTTTTCGGAGCCGGATAACCCGGCCGCGGGATTACCCGCGCGCGGCGCGCAGTTCGCGCGGCAGCGAGAAGACCAGCGTCTCGTTGGCGGTGGTGACCGGCACCACCTCGCCGAAACCGTGCTCGGCCAGCAGTTCCAGCACGCCCTCCACGAGGATCTCCGGAACCGAGGCGCCCGAGGTGACGCCGACCGTGCCGATGCCCTCCAGCCATGCGGTATCCACCTCGCGGGCGTAGTCCACCAGGTACGCGGCGCGGGCGCCGGCGCTGAGCGCGACCTCCACCAGCCGCACCGAGTTGGACGAGTTGCGCGAGCCGACCACGATCACCAGATCGCATTCGGGGGCCATCGCCTTCACCGCGGTCTGGCGGTTGGAGGTGGCGTAGCAGATGTCGTCGCTGGGCGGATCCTGCAGCTTGGGGAACTTCTGCCGCAGCCGGTTGACGGTCTCCATGGTCTCGTCGACCGACAGCGTGGTCTGGGAGAGCCAGATCACCTTGTTCTCGTCGCGCACGGTGACGGCGTCGACGGCGTCCGGGCCGTCCACCAGCTGCACGTGCTCGGGCGCCTCACCGGCGGTGCCCTCGACCTCCTCGTGGCCCTCATGGCCGATCAGCAGGATGTCGAAGTCGTCGCGGGCGAAGCGCTTGGCCTCCTGGTGCACCTTGGTGACCAGCGGGCAGGTGGCGTCGATGGTGTGCAGCTTGCGGGCGGCGGCGGATTCGTGCACGGCCGGGGAGACGCCGTGCGCGGAGAACACCACGAGCGCGCCCTCCGGCACCTCCTCGGTGTCGTCCACGAAGATCACACCGCGGTCCCGCAGTGTTTCCACCACATGCCGGTTGTGCACGATTTCTTTGCGGACATAGAGGGGGGCGCCGTGCTTTTCGAGCGCCTTCTCCACAGTTTCGACCGCCCGGTCCACACCGGCGCAATAACCGCGCGGTTCGGCGAGCAGTACGCGCTTGTGCGAAGAACTCAGCGGCGCGCCGGCATCACCCGCCGCGGACCGGACGATTCCGACGTTCAAAGGGATACCCGAGGACATGCCCCACAGAATACGTGTGCGGCCCGGCGCGCATTCGCGCGGAGGTTGGCATCACAATCACTTTTCGTGCGCGCTCACCTTTGCATCACACGGCGTTTCGGGCAGGCTAGGGGCATGTTCCGACCTCCGTTCCTGGCCCGGGTCGCCGCCGGGGCCGCCGTCTACGCCCTCGAGGAAACTCGTCGGCTACCGGCGACCGCGATCAACTTCCCGATCACCGCGATCAGCCAGATGCTGCAGACCACCATGCACCTCCAGCAGTTCGTGACCAGCCTCGCCCTCAAGGGCGACGCCGTCTTCGACCGTTTGCTCACCCAGTCCGAGGAGCAGCCCGCCTGGGCCACCTTCGATGAGGACGATGACGACGAGCAAACTTCCAGCTTCGGCGCCGAATCGGCGTACCGGAGCCGTTTCGACCTCTTCACCGAGCCCGAATTCGCTCCGGTGCCCGCCGAATCGGCCGCGCAGGAGGCTGCCGAATCGGAGGCCACCGAGACCGCCGCGCCCGCAACGGCTTCCAAGGCCGCCACCAACGGCCACAACGGCGGCGCCCCGGCCAAGCTGGAACTCGTGGCTGACGCCGACCCCGCCCCGGCCGAGCCCGCCCCGGCCGAGCCCGACGTCGCCGCCGAGCCCGAGACCTCCGTCACCGAGCCCGAGGTGGCGACCCGCTTCGCCTACTCGGACATGACCATCGCCCAGCTGCGCGCGCGACTGCGTCAGCTGTCGGTGGACGATCTGGCCGCGCTCCTCGCCTACGAGCAGGAGACCCGCGCCCGCGCACCGTTCGTCACCATGTTGACCAACCGCATCGCCACGGTGACCGCCCAGTAGAGTTCACACGTTCGTCGAAACGCCGGTCGAGGCTCAGGCCACGACCGGCGTTTCGAGACGTATGTGGACGCGACCACTGATCTCGCGCCGACCGGGGTAACTTCCCGGGTGCGCCCGAAATCGGTCCGGCACCTGACCGCCGGCACGGGTGCGAAACCGGATACGGCTCTATGCCGCCCGCTAAATACTCGGAGAGGCGGAATTGTGTGAGCACCGAAACGACGCCGGGCGCCGCGAAGCCGCCGAGCTCGTCCGCCGAGAACCCGATGCCGGTGCGGACCATCGCCGTCAAGGTGGCGCAGTGGATCGACCGGCTGGGCGCGGTGTGGGTGGAGGGCCAGATCACCCAGATGAATCTGCGCCCGGGCACCCGCACCGCGTTTCTGGTGCTGCGGGACACGGCAGCGGACATGTCGCTGTCGGTGACCTGCGATCCGGAGCTGCTGCGCGGTTCCGCGGTGCCGTTGCAGGAGGGCAGCCGGGTCGTCGTGTACGGCAAGCTGTCGTTCTTCACCGGCCGCGGCACGGTGTCGTTGCGGGTCACCGAGATTCGCCCGGTGGGGATCGGCGAGCTGCTGGCCCGCATCGAGCGGTTGAAGGCGCTGCTGGCGGCGGAGGGCCTGTTCGATCCGCGGCTCAAGCGTCCGATCCCGTTCCTGCCCAATCGGATCGGCCTGATCACCGGCCGCGCCAGCGCCGCCGAGCACGATGTGGTGACGGTGGCGACGCAGCGCTGGCCCGCGGTGCGATTCGAGATCCGCAATATCGCCGTGCAGGGCCCGACCGCGGTGCCGCAGATCCTGGAGGCCATCACGGCGCTGGACGCGAATCCCGAGGTGGATGTGATCGTGCTGGCGCGCGGCGGTGGCAGCACGGAGGATCTGCTGCCGTTCTCCGACGAGACCCTGTGCCGCGCCATCGTTTCCGCGAAGACCCCGATCGTCAGCGCCATCGGCCACGAGCCGGACAATCCGATCTCGGATTACGTGGCTGACCTGCGCGCCGCCACCCCCACCGACGCCGCCAAGCGGATCGTCCCCGACGCGGCCGCGGAAACCGCGCTGCTGCAGGAGCTTCGGTCGCGCGCCAACGCGGCCCTGCGCGGCTGGGTGGACCGGGAGGCCCGCGCCCTGACCCAATTGCGTTCGCGCCCGGTGCTGGCCGATCCGCTGCGCCTGCTCGACCAGCGTCACGACGAGGTGGAGCGCCTGCGCGCCGCCGCCCAGCGCGCGGTGGATCATCGGCTCTCGGGCGAGTCCACCACCACCCGGCACCTGCGCGAGAAACTCGCGGCGGTCGGCCCGGCCGCCACGCTGGCCCGCGGTTACGCCGTGGTGCAGCGGGTGAACGGCAAGGACCGCGAGGTGGTCCGGGCCATCGAGGACTCGCCGCCCGGCACCCAGCTCCGGATCCGGGTGGCCGACGGCGCGATCTCCGCCGCGGCCCTCGGCTCCCAATCCCTGGCTCCCCGCCCGACCCGGAAGGACTTCTGATGACCGACGACGAACGCACCGAGATCGCCGGGTTCGGCTACGAGCGCGCTCGCGACGAACTGGTGAACGTGGTCAAGATGCTGGAGCAGGGCGGCATGGACCTGGACGAGTCGCTGGCGCTGTGGGAGCGCGGCGAGGCGCTGGCCACCCGCTGCGAACAGCATCTCGCGGGTGCGCGCAAGCGCGTGGAAGACGCCCTCGCGCACCGTTCTTCGGCGGAGTAGACGCACCTACGCGGGACGCCCGGCCCGGACAGCGGGCCCGGCGTCGCCGGGGTCAGCCGCGCGGCAGCGGCTGGGCCTGGCCCATGGCGGTCGACAGCGTGTTGAAGGCCGCCCCGTTGCCCGCGCCCTTGATCAGGATCCGGACGTCGCCGAAGTCGGAGATCCAGGCGGGCTCGGAGCCGGGTTCGGCGAACACGCTCCACTTGTGGTCACCGCGCTGCTCGCTGCCGGTGGGGACCTTCACGGGCGCGTATTTCTTGGCGAGCGCGTCCACCGTGGCGTTGGACTGCGTCAGCTGCATGTAGGTGCCCTCGGGGCTGATGAACCCGACCGTGCTGAGTTCGCCGCCGCCGGTGCCGGTGATGGTGTCGTGGCTGCCGGAGTTGGGGGTCCACTTGTCCGGCCCGCTGTCGGGGAGCGCGGGCAGCCGGATCGGGAACGACAGGTGCCGCGCGTCGTCGGTGAGGGCGGTCTTCACGTCGAAGTTCGGAATCTGGCCCTGTGTCGGACCCTTCGTGGTGAAGGAGCACTGGCTCGCGATGCCCGCGATGACCAGGCAGATCAGCACCAGCGGGAGCAAGGACCAGATGAGATCCTTGTAGTCGTTCTGGCTGCGCGGCTTTTGGTACGACACGCACACAGTATCCACGGGCCCCGGATGCGACCCGGCTCACAGTGCCATCTACGAACCCGTTCGTGTGCGGCGTTTCCCGTAAACGTCCACGACCAGCGCGAAAGTGAAACGTCAGTACTTGCGTGGAGCCCAAAACCGCAATGCGACAATTTACGCAGCAGTTGACAACAAGGAGGCTCCTCTCATGACCGCATCCAGCCGCCGCGAGGCACCGGACCGCAACCTCGCACTCGAGTTGGTCCGGGTCACCGAGGCCGGCGCCATGGCCGCGGGCCGCTGGGTAGGCCGGGGTGACAAGGAAGGCGGCGACGGCGCTGCCGTGGACGCCATGCGTCAGCTGGTCGCGACCGTCTCCATGCGCGGCATCGTGGTGATCGGTGAGGGCGAGAAGGACGAAGCGCCCATGCTGTACAACGGCGAGCTGGTCGGCGACGGCACCGGCGCCGAGCTGGACTTCGCGGTCGACCCGATCGACGGCACCACCCTGATGTCGAAGGGCTCCCCCGGCGCCATCTCCGTGCTGGCGGTCGCCGAGCGCGGCGCCATGTTCGACCCGTCGGCCGTGTTCTACATGGAGAAGATCGCCGTCGGCCCCGACGCCGCCGATGTCATCGACCTGAGCGCCCCGATCTCGGAGAACCTGCGCCGCGTCGCCAAGGCCAAGAACTCCGCGATCTCGGACCTCACCGTCTGCATCCTGGACCGTCCCCGCCACGCCGAGCACATGAAGGCCGTGCGCGAGGCGGGCGCCCGCATCCGCCTCATCTCCGACGGTGACGTGGCCGGTGCGATCGCCACCGCTCGCCCGGAGTCCGGCGTCGACATGCTGATCGGCATCGGCGGCACCCCGGAGGGCATCATCGCCGCGGCCGCCATGCGCTGCATGGGCGGCGCGCTGCAGGCCAAGCTGGCCCCGAAGGACGACGCCGAGAAGCAGAAGGCCATCGACGCCGGCCACGACCTGGACCGGATCCTGTCGACCACCGACCTGGTCTCCGGCGACGACGTGTTCTTCAGCGCCACCGGCGTCACCGACGGTGACCTGCTCAAGGGCGTGCGCTACTACGGTGGCGGCGCCTACACCCAGTCCATCGTGATGCGCGCCAAGTCCGGCACCATCCGCATGATCGACGGCTTCCACCGTCTGACCAAGCTGCGCGAGTACGCGTCGGTGGACTTCGTGGGCGACGAGCACGCCACCCCGCCGCTGCCCTGATCGGCATCGCCAAACTGATTGC
>NZ_JBHWHH010000284.1:0-5828 GCF_042732555.1 Nocardia sp. NPDC059764 | reverse complement strand
GCCTATTCAACTTCGCGAGGGACGACCCACGAACCGCTCAAGAGTCACGCCCCCGAACTTCGGAAACTCGGAGCCTCACACCCGAACTCCAGACAACTCCGAGCGTCGCCTGAAGTAGGCGCGGTCGTCGCGCATCAACCGGTAATCATGGGCCCGCGTCGGCCTTGCCCGCACTGCCTATTCACCCCGGATAAGCGAGAAGGGCTCCCCGTTGGACGGGGAGCCCTTCTCGGTGCGTTGTGGGCTATTCGCCTACCGCGCGGCGCTCGCGGGCGCCGGCGGCGCGCTGGCGGGTGGCGCGGGCCTCGGCGGCGTCGAAGAGGTCGAGGTGCTCGAAGAACGGGTCCTCGTCGTCGGATTCGACCAGGACGGCGCGGCGCAGCTGGGTGCGGGTCTCGTCGCGGTCGGGGCGGGGGCGTTCGCGCGTGCGTCGCTCGTCCTCGGCGTCGGACTCGGTCTGCTTGCGGGCCGCGCGGGCGGCGCGGCGGCGGCGGATGTCCTCCTCGAGGCGGACCTGCTTGCGTAGGTAGGCGAGGTAGGCGACCAGCACGGTGCCCGACAGCGCGGAGAGCCACCACAGGATCGAGGAGATGGCCAGGCCCGAGGCGGCGAACAGCAGGACGGCGAGCACCAGGCCCAGGACCGCGCGCTGGCGGAAGGTGTAGCGGGCCGCGCGGGCGGCGGCGTCGGCCTCGGGGTCGAATCCGCCGCGTCCACGCCGGGACGGCACGAAATCCTCGTCCTCGTCCTCGTCGTCGGATTCGAGTTCGGGTTCCGGCTCCGGGTCACGCAGGGCGGGGGCGCGGGAGGCCCGCTTGCGGGGCTCGGCCGCCGCCGCGTCGGCCACGGCGACTTCCGGCTCAGCGTCGTCGGTCTCTGCCGCGGCATCCACGGTCTCGGATTCTGTCTCATCCGTGGCGGTTTCGGGGTCGGTCTCGGATTCCGCTGCGGCGGGCTCGGATTCGGCGGCGTCCGCGTCCGCGTCGTCGGCGTCCTCCGGGTCGGTCGAATCCGTCTCGGGCTCCGGCAGTTCGGCGCTCACCGCGGCGACGACCTCGTCCTTCTCGGCTACGGCTGCTGCCGTCTCGGCCGCGACGGCGGCGGTGAGGGCTTCCGGTTCGGCGGGGCTGTCGTCCGATCTGGTCATCCGATCCTCCGGATCCTCGCTCGGGTGAAGCTTTCTGCGAACCGGCACGTAGTCCGGGTCGGTGTCATGTCCGGTCGCCGGACCTTTCCTGGTGCTTCGCTTGGCACCACCGCGATGCAACACTCGTGTCGAGAGGGCGGCGTCGGTGTGCTGCCGGATGCGGGGATGGCGATTGGCCAGCATCGGGAAGAGCACGAAGACCCAGAGCACCACCAACCCGATCCACAAGATCGAATTCGGCATTGGCCCTTACACCTCCGTCCCGCCCTGTTGTCTGTCCCTTCTGATCGGAAAACAGACGCACCACCGACGTGCGTAGGTTAATTCCACGCCGTGGGTATTCCCCTCAGGCGCGCCGACCACACACGCAACACTAGTCACACGAATTCGGTCGCGAAAACTCTCACACGCCGCGCTCAGCGAGTTATCAGGCTTTGCTGGCGCGCCCCGCGCGAATCAGCCTGTCCACCACGGTCCCCGAAACCTCCTCGACCGTCATGCCGACCAGCAGGTGATCCCGCCACGCGCCGTCCACGTCAAGGTAGCGCTGCAGCATGCCCTCCTCGCGGAAACCGACATTGCGCAGAACCGCCTGACTGGCAAGGTTTTCCGGCCGCACCGTGGCCTCCACCCGATGCAGGCCCACCTCGCCGAAGCAGTGGTCCAGGCCCAGGGCCAGCGCCGCGGTGGCCACGCCCTGCCCGGCCAGCTCGCTCGACACCCAATAGCCGATCCACGCCGACCGCAGCGCGCCACGCACGATATTGCCCACCGTGAGCTGACCGCTGAACTGGCCGTCCACCTCGATGACGAGCGGAATCATGGCGCCGCGCCGCGCCTCTGCCTTCAATGCCGACCACAGCGCGGGCCAATTGCTGGAGTGGTTACGCGCCTCCCACGGGCCACGGCCGGTGGGCTCCCACTTCTCCAGATAATCCTTGTCCCGGACCCGGATCCGGCCCCACGCGGACGCGTCCCGCAGGCGGATCGGCCGCAGCGTGACCGTGCCCGCCGCGACCCGCACCGGACCCAGATGCGCCGGCCAGCCCGGATGCTGGGCCGAACGAAAGACGTTCATCTCCACGCCTCACCCACGCTGAGCCAGGAACG
Organism: Nocardia sp. NPDC059764; assembly: GCF_042732555.1. Classification (NCBI taxonomy): domain Bacteria; kingdom Bacillati; phylum Actinomycetota; class Actinomycetes; order Mycobacteriales; family Nocardiaceae; genus Nocardia; species Nocardia sp. NPDC059764. The sequence continues at coordinate 3,571 of NZ_JBHWHH010000284.1, read as the reverse complement.
CGACCTGGACCTCGTCACCGGTACGCACCTCGGTGGTCTCGGGGTCGATCACGATGAGGCTGTTGGCCTCGGCCATGGTGGCCAGCAGATGCGAGGACGCCCCGTTCGGGCCGCCCAGCGGCTGCACCAGGTAGTCGCCGGTCTGCTCGTCGCGCATGAGCTGCGCGCGCAGATAGCCGCGGCGGCCCGGGATCGAGGCGATCGGCAGGATGGTGCGCGCCCGCACCATGCGCCGCATGGGGTGGCGGCGGCCCAGCGCGATCCGGATCAGCGGCCGCACCATGACCTCGAAAACCACCAGCGCGCCAACCGGATTCGCGGGTAGCAGGAAGGTCGGCACCTCGTCGCGGCCGAGCAGGCCGAAACCCTGCACCGACCCGGGATGCATGCCGACCCGGGTGATCTCCAGCTCGCCGAGCCCCTCGAGGGCCTCGCGCACCTGCTCCGACGCCCAGCCGCCGACCGCGCCCGCGATCACGACCACCTCGGAGCGGACCAGTTGGCCCTCCACCACGTCCCGCAGCCGCTTCGGATCGGCGCTCACGATGCCGACCCGGTTCACGTCCGCGCCCGCGTCGCGCGCGGCGGCGGCCAGGGCGTAGGAGTTCACGTCGTAGACCTGGCCGGGTCCGGGCGTGCGGTCGATGTCGACCAGCTCGCCGCCCACCGACAGCACCGACAGCCGGGGCCGCGGATGCACCAGCACCTTGTCCTTGCCGACCGCGGCCAGCAGGCCCACCTGGGCCGGGCCGATGATGGTGCCGGCGCGCACGGCCAGATCGCCGGGCTGCACGTCGTCGCCGATACGGCGCACGTAGTCGCCGGAGCGGACCGCCTCGTAGACCTTGACCCGGGCGCGGCCGCCGTCGGTGTTCTCCAGCGGCAGCACGGCATCGGCGAGGGTGGGCAGCGGCGCGCCGGTGTCGACGCGCACGGTCTGGCGGGGCTGGAGGCGGATCGGCTGACGGGAACCGGCCGCCACCTCGCCCACCACCGGCAGGCTCAGGAGCACCGAATTGCCGTCCTCGTCACGGATATTCGCGCCCGCGCCGGCCACATCCACACTGCGCACGGCGTATCCGTCGATGGCGGCCTGGTCGAAGCCCGGCAGGGGGCGCTCGGTGACCACATCCTCGGCGCACAGCAAACCCTGTGCCTCGCTGATCGCGACCCGGACCGGCCGTGGGGCCACGGCCGCGGCGGTCACCTTGATCTGCTGATCCTCAACCGAGCGCATGCCGCCCTTCCGTAGTCGCTCCCGTCCGTCGCCTCATTCGCATGTGGTCAGCTGCGGATTCCAGTCCGGACCGAGCCGCTGCTCGAGCCACTCGCGCAGGGCGGGACCGTATTCCTCGCGTTCCAGAGCGAAATCGACCGCTGCTCGAAGATAACCGCCAGGGTTGCCCAGATCGTGCCGCGACCCACGATGCACTACGACATGAACCGGGTGGCCCTCCGCGATCAGCAGCGCGATGGCGTCGGTCAGCTGCAGTTCGCCGCCCGCGCCGGGAGTGATGCGGCGCAGCGCGTCGAAGATGGCGCGGTCCAGCAGGTATCGCCCGGCCGCGGTGAAGGTGGAGGGCGCCTCGTGCACGGCGGGCTTCTCCACCATGCCGTTGACCTTGAGCACGTCGCACGGGCCGTCGGGCAGTTCCTCGACGTCGAAGACGCCGTAGGCGCTGACCTCTTCCTTGGGCACGTCGATCGCGCACAGCACGGAACCGCCGTAGGTGTTCCGCACGTTCGCCATCAGCTCCAGCACGCCGCCGGGCAGCACCAGGTCATCGGGCAGCAGCACCGCGATGGCGGTCTCGTCGGCGTCGAGCACCGATTCCGCCTGCGCCACCGCGTGACCCAGGCCGAGCGGCTCCTCCTGCACCACCGAGGTGACGTCGAGCAGGGCGGGGGCCTTGCGCACCTTCTCCAGCAGATGGAACTTGCCGCGCTCGGCGAGGGTGCTCTCCAGCACCAGGTCCTCGACGAAATGCGCGACCACACCGTCTTTCCCGGGCGAGGTCACGATCACCAGCCGATTGGCGCCGGAATCCGCGGCCTCGGCGGCGACCAATTCGATGCCCGGGGTGTCGACCACCGGCAGCAACTCCTTGGGAACCGTCTTGGTCGCGGGCAGGAACCTGGTGCCGAGCCCGGCCGCGGGGACCACCGCGGTGCGGAAGCACGACTCGGTTCCGCCGCCAGTAGCTGTCATGAATTTCACCCTATCCATCCGTCATATGCCCGAGAGTGGCTCGTGGCCGCCTCGATATCCCCGAGAGCCTAAGGGGCGAGGACGGCGGGAGCGCACCGAACGCCGGACCGAAGCACATCTGACAGACCGAAACGCTCAATTCATACGACGCGCGGCATGCTGTGACCTCCCCCGTACCCAGCCATTGTCAACTGCCATCGTGAGGATTCCCACAACCGTTCCTATCGGTGAGCGATAGGGGATATCGCTCGGTCACGACCCGAACCGTCTTGGCCGTGGGCGGGTGGTGCTTGCTGCCGGACCTTTCCGGCCGCCCGTGGGGACCGGTGGCGAGACAGGGCTTGCCCTCCGCCTGACGGACCGGACGTGCTGTGCTCGCCATGCTCGAGGGTTGGCCCGGCACGCTCCGCTGTGCGTGTCGGGGGCCGCTCGAGTGACGCGAGAGCTTCACGCCTAGTCCGCGTCGACAGATCGCCACCGCTGCACCGTGACGGACGGTGACTGTGCGACCGGAAGTCATGGATTGTTCATGCAATGGGGGACGCCAACACCGATTCCCGACCTTGCTGGTGTACGCCGGGTCAACCGCAGCCTGACGCCATTGGATCTCGGACCAACCCGCCTCGGCGAGATGGTTACGAGTGCGCCACAACAGTTTTCCGCCCACAACAACCGACGGGCAGCCCTCGGTGAGTGCATGGTGGACGCGCTCGGACCGCTCACGCAAGCTCGCGAGGCGACGTGTCTTCGCGAATCGCTCAACCGTGTCCCGGTAGCCAGCGGTCTTCCCATTGCGCTCCCCTGGCGCCAGCGCGCACCGCGTGGCGAGGGTCGCGATCGCCGCATCCATGCTGCGTGCGTACGCGGCCAGGGCGCGCATCCCGAGCTGGTATTGGTCTTCGACCGATCGGGTGAGCGCACCGGCCCATCTCGAGGAGGTCTCGGCTGTCAGTGCACGCTTACGCGCGGCTCGATACTCTCCCTGCTCCTTTCGGTCCAGTCGGCCCAGCTCCATCCGTGCGGCAAGTTCACGGCGATACAGCCGACCATTGAAATCACCTATCGCACTTACTACTCGGACCTCATCAGGGGTCAGGTGCAGCCGGGTACGAATCCTCGTTCCCGCAGGTGCAGCAATCACGAAGGCTGTTTGAGACCTCACCGCCATCGCTCACCCCCGTTGCCGTGACCGCCACGCTGGATCGACACCACGAGGCTAGACAATCGAACGCATGTTCACTTGGTAATCGAGAAATCCCGATAGCGCTCGGATCGCTGAGCGCGGCCGCCCTAGGGTGGGAGCGTGACGGACGAGCGGGACAAGACGGCGTGGCGCGCGGAGATCCTCGCGCGTCGCAAAGC
>NZ_JBHWHH010000283.1:0-6104 GCF_042732555.1 Nocardia sp. NPDC059764 | reverse complement strand
GGGTGCGCCGGGGCCTGTGACATATGTATACGAAAGGGTCGAACTATTCACCGGCCTCCGAAGGCCGATGGCGTACACCGCGACCTGAACCGCTCGAGTCGCGGAACCAAATGTCGACTACTCAGTGGCCACCACCTCCATGTCTACGCCTGTCTGCGAGGTTTCGTTTTGCTGTGTCCCGCCCCTGCCGGCGGCGGTCGGGCAGCCAGAAGGCCAGCCGGATTCTCGCCTGCCCCGACAGGGGCGGGAGGTACCGCATACCAGGCAGTTCACCTGCCCAGTCACTCGATCTCCCACTTGAACGACAGTGAAATTACACACCCACACGGGGAATGTCTAGAGCTGCCACTACAGACTTTTTGGCGAGCAGCAGCCCGGTCCGCGCTGCGGCGGCGATCACCAGGACCGGATCGACCGGCACCCAACGACAACCCGACCTCAGTCTGCAGATGCGAGTGTTGTCGAGGGTGGTTGCGACCAATGCGGTCATGAGCGCGGGACCGGGCCGGTGATCTGCAGTCTCAGGGTCGCAGGGCTTCCTCGACGCTGTGGTAGAGCGCGAGAAACTCTTCCAGACCGGTGATTTCGATCGGAGCAACCACCGGCCGGTTGCTATCGACGACGATACGCAAGGGCTGATGCAGCTTTTCGGCACTGCGACTGACCTTGAGAAGGACAGCGAGGCCATGACCGCCCAGGAAACGCACGACGGTCAGATCCAGGACACAGAACCCGCCGCGGGTACTGGCCAGGCAGGTACGCACCGCCTGCTCGAGCTGCACGCCGGTCGCGGCGTCGACCTCGCCACGTACCGTCACGATCGCGACCTCGCCGGCCATCCGATGTTCGACTACCAGCTCCGAAACCGCCGACGGATCATCCCGGTCAGTCATAAGCAAGACGATAGACCTCGGCTCGGCCACCAGCACTGACCCGGCCTGACCCGAGTGAATCGTGCGATCCTCCCCATCGGCGCTGCCGCTGGTCGGGCGTCGAACAACCTCAAACGAACAGGCTGCGGAGCACCCTGTTCCTGCGAGAACGGCCGGCCCATCGATGGAGAGTTCACGTTTGGCCACCATCGGTTCTCAACGTTCGGGCCGAAGGGGCGGCCGAAGCGTTGCGCGCAGCGGGAATTACGCGGTACATCGCTTTCGGCAACGACCTCACCGACATCGAGCTGCTGGGCAATGCCACCCGGGCGATCAGGGTCGGCGCACATCCGAGCCTCGACGATGTGGCCCACACGACTGTTGGTGCGGATCCTGAATCAGTGGCTCGGAGATCGAGGGTATCGCCGACAGCGTCCTGCTCTGGCCACTGTTACGTGACTGCGATTACTACCGGGCCCGGAAACCGCTGCGGCTGGTGTGGCCCGGGTGAAAGAAGCGGCTACAGCACTCTGCCCGTATGGACGGTACGGATGAGGTGAGGAGTCTTCCCGACTGGCGGGTGCTCGTCGTCGGGGGCACCTCAGGGATGGGCCCGGCTGAACTCCCCGGGGGTCTTTCGGAGATGGATTTCAGCGACGTGGCTTTGCGAGCCTAGGGTCGGGGTCTATGAGCTGGATACTTGACACGCCATCGGCGCGAGCTGCCTTCGAGATCGCCTCCGAGTACGCGGACAAGACCTTGCTCAACCACTCTGTGCGCTCCTACGCCTTCGCCGCCGCGTATGCCGCCGCGCACGGGCTCTCATACGACGAGGAGCTCCTCTACGTCAGCTCGCTGTTGCATGACCTGGGTCTGACCGCTCCGTTCGACAACCACACTCTCCCGTTCGAGGAGGCAGGTGGTCATGTCGCCCGCGTGCTGACCGCGGGTCTGGGATGGCCAGCGGCCCGGCGGGCCCGTGCCGAGGAGGTGATCGTCCTGCACATGCGTGACGACGTCAGCGCGACCGGGGACGTCGAAAGTCACCTCCTTCAGGTCGGCACCAGCGCGGACGTCTCCGGCCTGCGGGTGGCCGAATTCGGCCCCGCATTCCGCACAGCGCTGGTGGCCGAATACCCCCGGCTGGGCTTCGGGCCGGCCTTCCTCGCCCTGTTCGAGGACCAGGCGGTACGCAAGCCGGACTGCGCGGCGGCGGCCTTTGTGGCGGGCGGCGCGGCGGCCCGCATCACGTCGAACCCGCTGGACGCCGCCTAACGGGAGGCAATCAGCCTAACGGGACAGCGAGACCTCCTGCGTAAGTAGCTGCTGGCGCTAACAATAAGCGCGCTGGCTGACCATCGTTTCCGAACACGCGAGAAGTCCGGTTCGGAGAGGCCGATCCGGTCACGCGTTGCCGAGCATGGTGGGTGCTCTAGCCTTTCGTCGGGGCGTTTCCGGCCCGAGACACCGCTGTTATGTGGTCCTGCCAGTGGCTGATTGGAGCGGTTCGTGTTCGGGATGGCTGCGGGCCGCTTCGCCCTGGCGGTCTCCCGGCACCGGACTGCAGGACGGTGCTGGCGGACGTGAAGCCTTCTGCTGCACAGGATTCCGCCGGTGGCAGCCCGCTGAGCGCCGGAAGCGACCAGCGTGACCACATTCCTGTATGGCGCCGGACGCCATGACTCCCCCGCTTCGGCGCGCGGGAGTCGACGATCCTGCCCGGCCCGCCAGCCACTCACACCAGAGCGCACACCGTCCGCTCTGTACTTCGAGTTGTGGCAAGGAATTTCGATGAACGCACTCACCACGCCCCTGAAGCGATGCGCCACCGCGGCCATCCTATGTGGCGGACTGCTCGCCGCTGCCTTCGCGGCCGAGGGCACGGGCCGCGGGAAACCTGCAGTGCCAGTGGGGCCCCTACATCATCGCCGCCGACTGCAGCGACCTGTTCACCCCGCTCCCCGCCGACCCGGACCCCTCCACCGGGCAGTCCATCCTCGACCCCAGCCCGATGCGTTGGGACTTCAAACCGGCCCCTGCCACGATCGACATCCCGCCGCCCCCAGGGCAGCCCGGCCTCGCCGTCAACCGACCCCACCACCAGCCGAAACGTCACGGTGACGCGACGACTGGTTTGTGGCACCTATCAACGAAACCGCTGACCGCAGAGCAGCATCCCGCATCAGCCGCCGCCCGTCCCGCCGCGTCCGCACGGCCAGCCGGTACCCCCGCTCTCGCGGAGTCGAGGTGGGCAACGCCGCCCGCTCCCGTGCCGGCGCGGCGGCGGCGCGCGGTGGCGTGGGCCCCGCGCGAGCGGCTGATGCGGGTGCGAGCTCGGCAGACCATGAGGAACCCCAATGCCCCCGACCGCAATGCAAACCCCTTTCCTGCACTGCTTGTTCGGCAATGATTATCCCGCCTGCCCGGATATCGGCCGCCTGGTTCGGGCCGCCATGTCGGCCACAGCACCGATCGTCGTCGGGGCCAGCGGCTCCGCCGCCTCTCTCGCCGCGATCGACCGCGCCGCGACGCGCGCCGCGGAAGAACGAGCGCAACTCGTCATCGGCTGTGCCTACTCGCCCAGACGGCCCGCTGAGGACGACCCGGTCATCGACATCCGAAGTCCGAAGCGCACCTGCTCCTCGGGCCGGCGGAAGCGGACGATGTGCTCGACGCCGCCCGCCGACAAGCGCGCCAGTCCGGCGCGAGCGACATCGTCTGCCGTGCGGCGCAGGGCAACCCGACCGCGGCCCTGCTCCGCCTGGCGGGACGTTATGGGGTAGCGAACCACGAACACGAACCGCTGCGAATAGGTGTAGCAAACGCGCGTGTCTCTGAGAGTTCACCGCTATAGTCTCCTGAGAATTCGGACTGGCTTGTCGAACGAAGTGAACTATTCATGGAGGTCGGACACGTGCTTGGTCAGTTTCCTCTTGTTCTTCGTAGCGGGTCGGCGAAAGTGCTGGCTGCGCTGGGTGGCGTAGTTCTCGGGTTGTCAATGGTGACTCCCGCCGGGGCGGACTCGATTTATCCGATACCCGATCCAGATCCGTTCTACGCCGCCCCGGCGGATCTGGCGGCACACCAGCCCGGTGACGTGCTCCGCGTGCGGGCAATGCCGCCGGTGGCCGTATTTCCGGGCGCCACCGTTACTCTTGTACAATTCCGATCCGCCAACTCCCGGGATGAGCCGATCGCGGCGACCACCACGGTCCTCACCCCCGCCGGTCACCGGCCCGACGGCCCATTGATGTCGTATCAGCACTTCATCAATGCGCTCGGCACTCGCTGTGCGGTGTCGCATCTGCTGTACTCCGACGATCCGAATCTCTTGACGACGGCGTCGATTCTGAATGTGGCGATGGCGCAGGGCTGGAGCATCGCGCTGCCGGATCATCTCGGTCCGTACTTCGCATTCGGCGCGTCGCGTCTGGGTGGCCGGATCGTTCTGGACGGCGTCCGAGCGGTGAAACAGGTGCCAGAACTCGCCTCGCAGCAGAGCCCGGTCGCGTTGGCCGGCTACTCCGGCGGCGGCATGGCCACCGGGGCGGCGGCGGCGATGCAGCCCACGTACGCACCGGAACTGAAACTCGCGGGCGCGGCCATCGGCGGTGCCCCGATGAACCTGCTGACGATGGTCGAGGTGCTGGGATTCGACCCGCACCCGGCCTTCGGGCTGGCCATGGCGGCGGCGATCGGCCTCGAGCGTGAATATCCGAGCCAGTTGCCAATCAGCTCGTACCTCAACCAGCGTGGCTTGGCGATCCGCGATGCCATGGCCAACGACTGCACCAATCAGATCCTCGCAGACGGCCTCGGCGGCAGCGCGCGGGCATTCACGACCGATACCTCGGGTTTCGACGTCGGTGAAGGCCGGGCGGTGCTGGAGGAGAACAGCTTGGAGCTCTTCGGCGAAGTGCCGGCAACGCCGGTGTTCGAATGGCATTCACCCGACGACCCGCTGATTCCGGTCCAGGCGATCGACAACACCGATCACCGCTGGTGTGCGGCCGGTGTTCCAGTGCAGGCGATGCGCGTTCCCGCACCCGAGCATCTGTCGGGAGCGGTGATCGGTGCCCCGGAGGTGATGGCGTGGCTCAACGGCCGGGTCCGCGGCGAGCCCGCACCCAGCAACTGTTGACGGGAACAGGGGTGCCGTAACTTCTCGGCCGACATTCTCAGCTGTCCCGATCGGGCGGTTCCGGCTGCCCACCCCGGCGGAGTGGTCGGCCGAGTCCATTGCTCTGACCTGGATCGCGCGAGTCGGCCCTCGACTTCGATCGGCCGCTCGCTGATCGGCACCAGGTCGCATGCTGGCGAGAGCGACCCAGCCAGGTCAGCCTGCCCGCGCCGATGCGCCGAACCCTGACCTGGGACCGCGGCCGGGAAGTCGCCGGCCACAAGGCCATCACCGCGGCGGGCCCGCCTGCCTACCGTGATCGCCGGGCGTGCGGGTCTCCTGGTTGCGGCCGGGGTCAATCGTGGGAGGGAACTCCCCGGTCACGGCCTAAAAACCCAGTAGCCCCGACCAGTGCAGTTCGGGACAGCGCTGCATGCGGCGGGGCTGCGGCACAGCGGCCCCGTCGCATGTAGCTGGGCGAAGCCGGTCCATGGTCATGACTGCGAACTCGGAGCGGCAGGCGGGGCGCGAGGTGTTCGTGGACGGTGAGCAGCAGGTGGTCGAACCGCGTGCGCTGCTGGACTGAGCCTCGCCGAGGCTGGGCAGGGCGGTAGCGGCGTCCTGGGCGCCGGGCACCGAACCGTAGGCGCCCTCGCCAGCGTGGCCGGGCGGCTAGCCGACCACCACCGCCTCGGTCGTGCGCCGCAACGGCAACTTTCGCCAAGCCTGAGACCTTCCCTCCCGGTACTTGCTTCCCGATCACACCCTCGATGTCGTGCTCGGCGGCGACTTTCAGCATCCGCGAGAGCGCAGAACGCTACCCACAAAAGAAACCGAACAGTCATTTAAAAGTGAGGTTGCATTCCCCCACACCGCGCCACGATCTCCTGGAGAATGAGGGCGCTTCATCCCATTTGATCAGCTCTGCTGGATATGAGGAGGTAGCTCTATGACCACGGCACGCGACATCATGAAGCCCGGCGCCCAGTGGATATCGCAGGACGAGACCGTCGCCAAAGCGGCGCGAGTGATGGCCGACCTCGACGTCGGATCGATCGTCATCGCCGACGAGAACGAGCGGATGGTCGGCATCATCACCGACCGCGACATCG
>NZ_JBHWHH010000282.1:0-6121 GCF_042732555.1 Nocardia sp. NPDC059764 | reverse complement strand
GTGGGATTCTCCCCACCGAGCCATCGCCGGAACTACATCCTCTCGATCGTGCCGCTCGGCATCCTGCTGAGCCTGGTCACCACGTTCTTCTCGTCGACTCGATCACGAACAGCCGACCTCCGGCGTCAAGGATTCCCACGCCATGGTGGCGAGAGTCCCCGCCTGCTGGATGATCTCGGCCAGCGCCGAGGCGATGGACTGGATCTGGAACGAGTCGATCACCAGGCCGAAGGACTCCATCTCGTGCGAGCAGCGGTCTCGCACCTGCTCGGAGAACTTGTCCTGATCACTGATCATGTCCTCCACGGTCATCGAGCCCGCGAGGGCGCGTTCGACGGTCCGGCCACCCAGACTGCCGACCACGAGCACCTGAGCGTGCTTGGGAATCGTCGACTCGCTGTCGGCCGCGCGCGCCGGGAACCGTTCGGACCCGGCCCGCACCTCGATCAACACCTCGCCGAGGTGGTCGGGGGTGGTCGGGGGTGGTCGCGGCCGTCACCCGCGCGAACTTGCCGATCACGTCCGCCGCCATCAACCCCACCCCCGGAACCTCAGCTGTTCGACACCACGAACGCTAATCCCGTGCCGGACACCCGGAAATTTCCTTTACGAAAAACTAACGGGTGCAACCGGTCAGCGGGCTCCGAAACGCACCCTGCATGATGAGTTCATGCTCCCCACCGACCATCTCGCTCAGGTAGACCGTCGTCCCGCCGTGATCGACACCCCGCTCGGGATCGTGGGGTTCGGCGTCACCGTCGGGTCGGAGCTGCTGCCCGCCGGTCCGAACACGCTGTGGCGCTTGCCGAACGGATCGCATCTGCACCGGTGGCGGCACCGGGACGCCACCGTCGACCTGCTGGTCGGGAGCATCGAGATGCCGGCCTGGGACGGGGGCGCGCCGGTCGCGCTGTGGGCCGGGATCTGGCAGGTGAAGGCGCACAGCGCGGTCCCGGGACTGGTCTTCACGGCCGAATTGACCGATCTGCCCGCCGGGACCACCAGCGGACCGGACACCGGGGAGTGCCTCGCGGCGGTGAGCATCGAGAACGACCACTTCATGGTGTGCATCGGCGGACCCGACTCCGAACTGCTGGCCATGCAGGCCGAGGACGCGCGCCTCATGCCCGGCAGCTGGGCGCACCGGATCCACGCCGACGACCACGACGCCGAATACGGTGTCCGCTACCGGGATCCGGCCCGGATCGAATGGCACCTGCCCGGCCTGGCCACCGACGAGGCCGCCCGCCTGTGCGTGGCCACCGCCTGGTGCCCGCGCGACGACGACCGCCCGGCCGCCTGGTTCGCCGTCGACATCCCCCTCGACACCGCCTACCTCCACCTCACCGCCAACCCGGCCTGATCCGGCCCCGTCACCGCACCAGGCTGCGGCGGAAACCCGCGGGCGACTGGCCGGTCCAGCGGCGGAAGGCCCGGGCCAGGACACGGTGATCGCGATAGCCCAGACGCAGGGCCACCACGCGCACCGGCACGGCCGGGTCACGCAGGAGGGCGAGCGCCGTATCGCGCCTGAGGGTTTCGAGTTCGGTGCGCCAGCCGGTGCCGTGCTCGGCCAGGCGGCGCTGCAGGGTACGTTCGCCCAGACGGAGAGCGCGGGCGACTTTCTCCAGACGCACGCCGTCCCCGCCGGAGTCCGGCAGCGTCGCGTACAGAGCCGCGCGGAAAGCGTCCAGCAGCTCCCACAGCCGCGACACCTTCAGGGTCGAGATCCGCAGCGCGTCGTCGGACAGCAGCGCCGGATCCTGGCCGAGCAGCCGGGCGAGCTGCTCCTTGTCGGCCCCGGCCCGCAGGGCCGCCTCCACCATCACCCCCACCACATGGGAGGAAACGGTATTGGCCGCGTCGGCGGACCGGTCCAGGGTCGGCGTAGCCATGAATGCCACCTTCTGACGAGATCGAGCGTGGACTCACCGCAACCACATACCCCCCAGAGGTATTCCGGGACCGGCGTTTTCGGCGCCATTCCACGCCACGGCGCCAGGGAAGTGGCATCCTTGCGGGGTTCCCGCCCGACGACACCGCGCGCACCGAATCAGGAGCCACCCATGGCCGGACTCGTCCGCATCCGCCACGTCAAGCTGCCGGTCAGCGACCTGGCGCGCAGCGTCGCCTGGTACACTGACCTACTCGACCTGCGCCTGGCCGGGGAATTCCGGGAAGAGGGCGACCTGCGCGGCGCGCAGCTCATGCACCCCAGCGGATTCGGCATCGCGCTGCGCGAACGCGAATACTGCGCCGGGCAACCGGACCTCGGCGGGTTCGACGTCTTCGCGCTGGAAGTCGACTCCGTCGACGACCTGCACGCCTTCGCCGCCCGCGCCGACGAACTCGACTACACCCGCGGCGAGGTCTTCGACCGCGGCGAATACGGCGCGGTCCTGGACCTCTTCGATCCGGACAACACGGTGGTCCGGCTGCTCGCCGACAACCCCTTCCACGCCGGACGATTCCTCGGCGTGGACACGGACGGCAAGGGCGGATTCACCCTGTACGACCAGCCGACCCTGGAGTAGCGCCCGCGACGCCGGACCGAGACCGGCTCAGCCCAGGCGCTTGCGCACGAAGTCCGCGATCTCCTCGGTCGCCGCAGCCGCTTCCGGGGTGTCCCGCATGATCACGTAGACGTGCGGGAGACCCTCCCCCAGCGTCAACGCCACCTCCACGCCCGCCTCGCGCGCGGCGGCCGCGAAGCCCTCGGCATCACTGAGCAGCAGTTCGGCCGTCCCGGCCTGGATCAGCAACGGCGGCAACCCGGTCAGATCCCCGAAAAGCGGTGAGGCCGAGGGGATCCGCGGATCCGCGCCGTCCAGATAGGTCGCGAAGATCCCGCGCAGCAGGCCCGGCGTGAAGATCACGTCCTGCCCATCACGCTCGGTCATGGAGACCCCGGACCCGCTCATATCCAATGCGGGTGAGAGCAGCACCGCCGCCGCGGGCAGCTCCGCCCCGGCGTCACGCAACTCCAGCAGCAGCGCCGCGACCAGATTGCCGCCCGCCGAATCACCGGCCAGCACAATGGAACTCGCGGCTACGCCCTGGCCCTCCCGCAACCAGCGCCACAGCGCGCGGATGTCCTCGACCGGCGCCGGATACGGATGCTCGGGCGTCAGCCGGTATTCCGGGAACAGCACCCGCGCCCCGGCCGCCCGGCCCAGCCGCGCCGCCAGCTCGCCGTGACTGTCGAGCGAGCCCAGCGTGAAACCGCCGCCGTGCACGAACACCAGCACCCGCTCCGGCGACGTCTCCGGCGCGTCCAGCCAGTACGCGGGGACGCCCGCCGCCGACACCTCACTCACCCGAACATCATCGGGAACCTCGTACTTCCGGCCCGCGGGCAGGAACCCGGCCCGGAGTTCCGCCAGTGACGGCGGGGTATCGGGCCGGGCCGCCCGGCTCTGCTCGAACTGTTCGATGAACTCGCGCATCTCCGGGCTCGGCATCGCGATTTCCCTTTCCACTCCGGCTGTTTCGCTCTCCGGAGCGAAAACGGCAGCGTGACCGGAATTGTTCCGAGTGCCGGGAAACGACAGCGCCCCCGGTCCGTGGACCGGGGGCGCTGTACGTCATCGGGGTCAGGCCGTGCCGTTGGTGGCTTCCGGCTTGGACTCGCTGCGCGGCGACGCGTCGTCGTCCTCCTGCGCGGCGATCCCGTGCTCGGTGCCCTCGTCGGCTTCCTGATCCGCCTCCGGGTGCTCCGGGGAGAACTCGGAGGGCAGGTTCTTGATGTGCTTGTTCATGTTCCGGATGAGCAGGATCGTGCCCGCCAGCAGCACCAGCACGATGACCAGGCCCAGCGGCGACGCCTTGCCGAACTCCGGGCCGGTCGGCGAGTTGTTGGTCTGGGCGAGCAGGGTGAGCATCATCGGGCGGCGTCCTCGGTGTCGGCGTCGTCGATGCCCGCGAACAGGTCGGTCTCCGGGATCGCGGTCTTGACGCGGGTCTTGGCCAGCTCGAACTCCTCGGTCGGCCACAGCCGCTGCTGCATCTCCGTCGGCACCGCGAAGAAGGCGCCGTTGGGGTCGATCTGGGTGGCGTGGGCACGCAGCGCGTCATCCCGCGCCGGGAAGTACTTGGCGCACTCGACCTGGGTGGTCACCCGGGCCATGATGTCGCCGCGCTCGGCGGCGTACTTGCGCATCCGGTCCATCCACTCCTGCATGGGGAACGGTTCACCGATGCGCTCGTACTCGGCGGCGAAGACCTCGAGCCGGGCCACGCTGAAGCCGTGGTCGTAGTACAGCTTCAGCGGCGTCCAGGGCTCACCCGCGTCGGGGAACCGCTCCGGATCGCCGGCGGCCTCGAACGCCGCGACCGACACCTGGTGGCACATGATGTGGTCCGGGTGCGGGTAGCCGCCCATCTCGTCATAGGTGGTGATGACGTGCGGCCGGAACTCGCGCACCACCCGCACCAGCGCCTCGGCGGCCTCCGCCAGCGGCACCAGCGCGAAGCAGCCCTCGGGCAGCGGCGGCAGCGGATCGCCTTCCGGCAGACCGGAATCCACGAAACCCAGCCAGGTCTGGCGGACGCCCAGCGCATCGGCGGCGGCGGCCATCTCCTCGCGGCGAACCTCGGTGATGCGGTCCTTGATGCCGGGGGTGTCCATGGCGGGGTTCAGGATGTCGCCCCGCTCCCCACCGGTGAGGGTGACGACCAGCACCTCGTTGCCTTCGGCGGCGTAGCGCGCGGTGGTGGCCGCACCCTTGCTGGATTCGTCGTCGGGATGGGCGTGCACCGCCATGAGGCGAAGACCACTCACTTCTCGTTCACCTCACCGATCACGTTTTCACCTCGTAGCGTCGAGCTGTATCAATTGGCACGTGCCGAGTCCAGACACAGGCATCGGATATCCATTCCCTATAGTTCCATCCGATCGTTGTTTGTTCCGACCTACCCCCCGGGAGCGTCCCCGATATGAGCGAAAGACCGGCCGACAGGTACGGGCTCGAGCCGCGGAAGAATCGCCGCTGGCTGCCCTGGGCCCTCGGACCGATCGTCCTCGTCGGCGGACTCGTGGTCGCCTACCTGGGCTTCCGCACCTATGGGCCGCAGGACATCGAACCGGAACGCCTCGGCTACACCGTCGTCGACGACTCCACCACCACCATCGAGTTCAAGGTGACCCGCAAGGATCCCGGCACCGCGGTCGCCTGCATCGTGCGCGCCATGGACGGCGACACCGACGAGGTCGGCCGCCGCGAGATCCTGGTTCCCGGCTCCGACGCCGGCACCGTCCGCATGGACACCACCATCAAGACCGCCCGCCGGGCCGGCGCGGCCAATGTCTACGGCTGCACCGAGCATGTGCCGGCCTACCTGCGCGTCGGGTGAAAAGTCGGGTATGCGACCCGCATTGCCGCTTCTACCTGCGCATTTTCAAATCGTGCTAAAATGATGCGATACACGGTTCCGGCGTTCGGAGCCGTGTTTGCTGCATTGACGGCCGGCGCTGTCGGGACTCTCCCCAGGGATCGCTCTGGCTGTCCACTGCTGCTGTGTGCCCATCTCCAGATGGGTTTCAGCAACGGGCATCAGGGAATCCCGGCTTGCCGGGGACAACTACTAGGGAGTGATCGAGATGACTGAGACCGTGACTTGGCTGACCCCGGAGTCGCACGAGAGGCTCACGAGCGAACTCGGCGCGCTCATCGCCAACCGTCCCGTCATCGCGGCCGAAATCAACGAGCGCCGTGAAGAGGGCGACCTCAAGGAGAACGGCGGTTACCACGCGGCGCGTGAAGAGCAGGGCCAGCAGGAGGCGCGTATCCGCCAGCTGCAGGAACTGCTGAACAACGCCAAGGTCGGCGTCGCGCCCACCAAGTCCGGCGTCGCCCTGCCCGGCTCGGTCGTCAAGGTCTACTACGACGGTGACGAGTCCGACACCGAGACCTTCCTCATCGCCACCCGCGAAGAGGGCCTCGGCAGCGCCGACCTCGAGACCTATTCCCCCAACTCCCCGTTGGGCGGCGCCCTCATCGACGCCAAGGTCGGCGACACCCGCGAATACACCCTGCCCAATGGCAAGACCATGAAGGTGACCCTGGTCTCCGCGGAGCCCTACCACAGCTGATCAACCGCTGTATCGGCCGAAATGCAAAAG
>NZ_JBHWHH010000281.1:0-6126 GCF_042732555.1 Nocardia sp. NPDC059764 | reverse complement strand
GTGGCCGTCGCCTCGAGGTGTCGCTGCCGGGTCAGTTCTCGGTCGGCGCCGCCGCGTCCGCGAACGGCGCGGGCGTCGTCCGCAAGAAGCCCAAGCCGCGCAAGCGAACAGGCATGGCCGGAGCAGCCTCCGGCGATTCAGTCACCGCGCCCATGCAGGGCACCGTGGTCAAGGTCGCCGTCACGGAGGGGCAGTCCGTCGAGGCCGGGGATCTGGTCGTGGTGCTCGAGGCCATGAAGATGGAGAACCCGGTCACCGCGCACCAGGCCGGTGTCATCACCGGCCTGTCGGTCGAGGCCGGCGCCGCCATCACCCAGGGCACTCCGATTTGCAGTGTAAGCCAAGGAGACCAGACATGACCGTCATCAATCCCACACCGCTGCAACCGCATTCGTCCTTCGATGAATCGCAGGTGCGGTCCATCGACCTCGACGGCGGTGACGCGACGCTGTCGGCGCTTATCACCACGCCGGTCCGGCAGCCGCCGCGTGGCACCATCGTCGCCCTGCACGGGGCCGGGATGCGGGCCGGATACTTCCACGGTCGGGCCCTGCCCGGCATGTCGATGCTCGAACTGGGTGCGGCCCTCGGCTTCTCGGTCGTCGCCATCGACCGCCCCGGGTACGGCGCGTCCGCCGACGCACTGCCCGAGGGCCAGCCCGTCATCGACCAGGCCGCCACCCTCGCCAACGCGCTGCGTGATCTGACCGGGCGGTTCGACACCGGCGCGGGTGTGCTGCTGCACGCCCACTCGTTCGGCGGCAAGCTGGCGCTGGCCACTGCCGCTTATCAGCGCGTACCCGATCTACTGGGCATCGATGTCTCCGGGTGCGGGCACCGTTATGCCCACCTGGCCGATGGGCTCGAGAACATCGGCGCGACGTGGACGAAGAGCTGGCTGCCGCTGCAGCTGTATCCGCCGGAGACCTTCCATCAGGCCCGCTCGATCACCGCGCCGATCCCGGCCGCCGAGCAGTTCGACATCGTGAGCTGGGAATCGATGTTCCCCGCGATCGCCCAGCGCATCCGGGTTCCGATCCGGTTCACCTTCGCCGAACATGAGCGCTGGTGGCATCACGACGACCGCACCCTCGCGAATCTGCGCTCCCGACTGCGGCATTCACCGCGCGTGGTCATCGACCGTCAACTCGACGCCGGACACAACACCAGCCTCGGCTACACGGCGCGCACCTTCCACCTGCGGTCGCTGGCCTTCGCCGAGGAATGCGTGGCGCGGAGGCAGCGCCGATGAGCCACCCCGCCGCCCGCACCCTCCTCGACGTCGCGCCCTATGCCCTGCTGGCGCCCGGGCAGGGCTCGCAGAAACCGGGCATGCTGACCGACTGGCTGTCGCTGCCGGGCGCCGAGCAAAGCCTCACGCGCTGGTCGGAGATCTGTGACCTCGACCTGCTGCACCTCGGAACCACCGCCGACGCGACCGAACTCGTCGACACCGCCGCCACCCAGCCGCTGGTGGTCGCCGCCGCGCTGCTCGCGGTGGCGGCGTTGCACGCCGCGGGCGGACTCGGGCCCGATACGATCGTGGCCGGTCATTCGGTCGGCGAGCTCGCGGCGGCAGCGGCCGCCGGCGTGATCTCCCCCGACGACGCGATCGCCCTGGCCGCCACCCGCGGCCGCGCCATGGCCGACGCCTGCGCCGCGGACCGCACCGGTATGGCGGCTGTCCTCGGCGGCAGACTCGAGGAGGTGCTCACCCGCATCGCGGAGCTCGATCTGGTGCCCGCCAACCACAATGCTCCCGGCCATCTCGTCGTCGCCGGACGCATCGAAGCCCTGGCCGCGCTGTCGGCCGACCGCCCGGCGGACGCCAAAGTGGTCGTCCTCCCGGTGGCGGGCGCCTTCCACACCGAATTCATGGCCGCCGCCCGCGACACGGTGACCCACGCGATCGGAAAACTCGTCCCCCGCGACCCGATCCGCCCCCTGCTCTCCAACCTCGACGGTCGCCCCGTCACGTCGGGCGCCGACGCCCTGACCAAGATCGCCGCTCAGATCACCCGCCCCGTCCGCTGGGACCTGTGCACGACAACCCTGCGCCAGGCCCGCCTCACCACGCTCCTCGAACTCCCCCCGGCGGGCGTCCTCACCGCCATTGCGAAACGCGAACTCCCCCACCTCAACCGCCACCCCCTGCGCACCCCCGCAACCCTCACCACAGCTCTCGACGCCCTCACCACCCCTACCGGAAGCACGCCGTAGCTCGCGGTATGCAGCGGGCTTCCAATCGCCGACCGAACAAACACAAAACGGCAGACACCGTGTGGTGCCTGCCGTTCGAAGTGGTCGGAACCATGATCAACCCGAACCACCCGACGGCAGCGGGCCCAAAACTCCGGGTCAGACCTGACCACGCTGGTTCGATCTGCCGGGCACTCCCGACATCTACTGACACTGGCGAATGGCTGGTCGACCGCCATCGACCAGCGCGATGACGGGAGCTGGTACATCGAGCGCACCCCGCCGTGGCCGACGAGGTGCTGCGCATCCTCGAACGGGGCGAGGAGAGCAGTCTGATCCTGCGGACCTTCACTCCGGAGATCAGCCACACCCTCGCCAACGGCACGCCCATCCCCATCAAGGAAGTACGCGGCTGGTACCTCGACACGGGAGTCGCCCATCCGCTGTCCGGACAACAGATGTTGGAGGCGAGCTGTATCGATGCGGATACGGGAGAGGCGCTACCACCGGAGGAGGCCGTCCGATATGTCGACGCCTACGTTCGGGTTCGACGAGTGAGTGCGCATACGAAAACGGGCGGGTCTCACAGATACCGTGAGACCCGGCCGTTTGGAGTGGTTCTAGCTGGGATCGCACCAGCGGCGCTTACTCGGCGAATACCTCGTCGAGCGTATCGGCGGTGAGCACCCGCGCACCCCATACGCGCAACCGCGCCGCCTCTGCCCCACGCACCGTACCGACGATCCGATCGGGTACCGCCCCGAACTTGACCACCAACTGGTCGAGCAAAGCCTCAGCCCGCCCTTCGGTACGCCCCTCCGCACGTCCTTCGGTGCGGAACTGTTCAGCGGTTGTCATCATGATCTCCTTCGCTCGCGGACCGAGCCGGTCGATCAACGGTGCAAAGCCAGCGACATCGGTCTTACCGACACTCCAAAGATACGCCATCACCTGGTCGAACTCGCCCGGGTAATCCTCGATCAACACACGCAACTCACCCTCGAGCGGCAACAGATCATGCCCCAATCGGGAATTGCCGGGCCCGACCTTCGGCGACACGAACAACACCTTCGCCATCACGCTCAGCTTCCGCGCCCGCAAGGCCGCCACATCAGCCGCACCCAAATCGTCCAGCAGAAACCGCAACCGCGGCAAGCACTCTCCCAACGCCAACCGCATGCCCGGTCGACATCGAGCAAATCGGACAGCTCGGTGGGGGCGCTCCAGCGATGCCCGCGTGGATCGCAGTGCACTACCACCGGAATCACGACCGGCAGCCGACGCGCGTGCTGGTTGTGCCGCAGGTAGCGGTTCCAGATCGCCACCATGTACTCGAGCCGGAACGCCATCAACTCGTCGGTACTGCTTTGATGCTCGATCAACATGAACACGAAGGCATCGCGATCATCCCAGCGGATCCGAAACAGTACATCGGTGTAGCGCGACTGCAACTCCTTCGGCACGAAACTGCACGACTGCAATTCCATGCCATCCCAATCCAGATGCGCCACAGCGGCTTCCGATAGCACAGCCCGTATCTCACCCGCCGCCGGCGGTAGCCTCGGACATGACGTGCCGAAAGTAGGCGTCGTGTGGATTCTTCGGCCGCTCAGCCATATTCGAGCAATCTACTACCGGCATCCCTCGCCGAGGACCGATTCATCGATCTCGCGCGCCATGCCCGATTCGCCACCCGCGCAATGGATCAAGGTCGCTGACACCCGCAATCGCTACGTGAATCCGCGTCCGCGCACCCCGTGGCGCACCGAGCAACGGTGAGCCCAGAGCAGCAAGTCTGCGGGGTTCGCCGACGGTCAGACGGTCAGCGGCGCTTCGAACAACCTGACCCCATCCCCACGGCCGTCCGCTGTGAGCGGCCTTGTCGATGCCGGACCGTTCGTTTGTCTGCTTGAGACAAGGGCCCAGGTGAAGTTGGTCGTTCCGCAACAGTGTGGTGCCGATCACTGCTTTTTAGGGTTGTGGCACTCAACACGAGACAGCAGGTCAGCGGCGTCCACGCGAATCGACTGCATCCTGCGCGTGGTATCGAAACAGGAGCTGGACCAATGGGATTCACCAAACCTTACCTACCGCCGGTCGATCCGGCCGATTTTCTGCGGAAGCCGCTGATGGAGCGGATGCGCGTCCTTGCCCTCGATTGGGCCGAGAACGGCTTCGGGTCGCCGAAGATGGTGCACACCGTTTACATCTTCAAGCTGATCTTCCTCTACGCGATCGGCGGCATCACGGTGGCGACGCTGACGTCGGGGCTGCCCGCGTTCTGGCATGTGGCGCAGTGGTGGAACCAGCCGATCGTCTATCAGAAGGCGATCCTGTGGACGGTGCTGCTCGAGGCCATCGGTATTGCCGGATCGTGGGGTCCGCTGGCAGGCAAGGTCAAGCCCATGACCGGCGGGATCCTGTTCTGGGCCCGGCCCGGAACCATCCGGTTGCGGCCGTGGAAGTGGATGCCGTTCACCGGTGGCGATCGACGCACTCGCTTCGATGTCGCACTCTATGTCGCGCTGCTGGCGAGCCTGGTGGTCGCTCTGGTTTCGCCTGGCGCGCACAGTGATTCGCTCTCGGCGATGCTGCCCGGCGATTCGTCGGGGCTGGTCAAGCCCGCGCTGCTGGTGGCGCCGATCGTGCTGCTGATCGCGAACGGTCTGCGGGACAAGGCGGTCTTCCTGGGCGCGCGCGGTGAACAGTATCTGCCGGCGTTGTTCTTCTTCGCCGTGTTGCCGTTCGTGGACATGATCATCGCGTTGAAGATGCTGATCGTGGTGGTGTGGATCGGCGCCGGCTTCTCCAAGTTCGGCAAGCACTTCTCCAATGTCATTCCCCCGATGATCAGCAACAGCCCGTCGATGCCGTCGAAGGCGTTCAAGCGCTCCCTGTACCGGGATTTCCCGCGCGATATGCGGCCGTCGCGATCGGCGCATGTGGTGGCACACGTCGGTGGCACGATGGTCGAGATCGTCGCCCCGTTGGTGCTGCTCTTCTCCGCGAATATGTGGCTGACGCTCGCCGCGGCCGCGGTCATGGTACTGCTGCACCTGTTCATCACGTCGGCGTTCCCGCTGGCGGTTCCGCTGGAGTGGAACATTCTTTTCGCGTACGCCACGGTCTTCTTGTTCCTCGGGTTCCCGAACTGGGACGGTTACGCGGTCACCGATGCGTCCTCTGCGCTGATTCCGTTGGCGATCGCGGCCGGGCTGCTGTTCTTCCCGGTGCTGGGCACGCTGCGTCCGGACAAGGTGTCGTTCCTCCCGTCGATGCGGCAGTACGCCGGCAACTGGGCTTCGGCGGTGTGGACGTTCGCCCCCGGCGCGGAGGCGAAGCTGGACTGGGTCACCCGGACGGCGTCGAACCAGATCGATCAGTTCATCGGGTTCGGTTACGAACCGCAGTGGGCCGAGATCACCTTGCAGAAGACGATCGCCTGGCGAACCATGCACAGTCAGGGCCGCGGCCTGTTCTCGGTGCTGTTGAAAAGTCTGCCCGATATCGACACCCGGATCGTGCGAGAGGCCGAGTTCGTCTGTAACTCGTTGATCGGCTTCAACTTCGGCGACGGGCACCTGCACAACGCGGACCTGATCAGGGCGGTGCAGGACGAGGCGGGCTTCGAGCCCGGCGAGCTGGTCGTCGTCTGGGTCGAGTCGGAAGCCTTCGGCAGCGGAGTCCAGCGCTACCAGGTCATCGACGCCGCGCTCGGTGTGATCGAACGCGGCACCTGGAAGGTGGCCGACGCCGTGGCCGAGCAGCCGTGGCTGCCGAACGGTCCGATCCCCACATCGGTGACGTGGTCACTGTCTCGGCCCGGATCGGCCACCGTCACGCGAAACGGGGTCGCGCAATAGAACGTTGATCCACCGCTGCGATGGCGCCGAACCACGAAAACGGTTCGGCGCCATCGTCATATGC
>NZ_JBHWHH010000280.1:0-6164 GCF_042732555.1 Nocardia sp. NPDC059764 | reverse complement strand
GTCCCGATGGGGCCCGGCCGCTTCTCTTCGTTCTTCGAGCGTCAGCGCACGGTGTGCACGATCAGCACGTCGCAGCGCGACTTGCGGGCCACGTCCGAGGGCACCGAGCCGAGCAGGCGACCGGCCAGGGTGTTGAGGCCGCGGTTACCGACGACCAGCAGGTCGGCCTCCACCTCCTTCACCAGGTCCAGCAGCGACTCGACCGGCTCGCCGACGACGGGCTTCTCTACGACGTTCACCGCGCCGAGGGCGATGGCCTTGTCGCGGGCGACGCGCAGGATCTCACTGGTGGGCGCGGAGCCGCGCACCTGGTAGGCCTCGTCCTTCAGCACGTCCGCGGCCGCGGCGACATCGCGGTCGTCCGTCGGGAAGTAGGCGCAGGCGATGTACAGCGTGGCGCCCTCGTCGCCGGCCAGAGCCGCGGCCCGCTCGACGGCGACGTACGACGAGTCCGAGCCATCGGTACCGACGACGATCGTCCGGTAGGCGGTCATTTCTCCTCCAAGTACAAGGGTCGGGGCCGCGGATTCCTCGACAGTGGGGTTTTCACCGCGGCAACTTCGCCTGACAATAGCGGCATAACCGGCGGAAATATTCGATATCGCAACACATCACACCGCGTGGCGGGATCGGCGACTGTGACATTCCCGGCACGCTCCGAACACGGCCCCGGCTACCAGCGAATTTCCCGGCGATCGCGACGCGGAACACACAATGCCAACGGCCTTGCACGCCTGGGAGATTCGTCACAAGCCCGAAATGTCCGCGGGCCGTTCGTTGTGTCACGTCACAACGAACGGCCCGGGAATCAGTGACTTCGTTTTGCCGGTCGCCGCGGATTTCCTAGGAGAGGTCGAAAAGCGGTCCGGTGAGCGTCAATCCGAGATCGTGGCCGACGTAGGCGAAGAAGGCGAACAACATGAGCGACGCGCCCGCCAGGGCGATGTCCTTGTTGAAGTTCACCATCTCGGCCTGCTTCGCCTCGGGATCGGTCTCCTTCCAGAAGGCGTGCATGAGGAAGGCGGTCGGCACCAGGAACAGGATCAGCAGCAGCGCGCCGAGGTCGGCCCAGACGCCCAGCACCACGCTCAACCCGCCGGCCAGCAGCAGCACGCCCGAGGCGGGCACCGCCAGCGTGGGCATCGGTATGCCCTTGAACTGCGCGTACTGCGCCATCGACGCACGCTGCGCCAGATGCCCGAAGCCCGAGCCGAGGAACAGAAACGCGAACAGGATCCGTCCGATCAACACCAGCACGTCCATGGCCCGCTCCTTCGATGATCGATGTGCCATTAGGTGACATGGCAACCAACTTCATCAGGTCCACCGCTATTCCCGTACCAGTGAGTTTGTCAGGATGGTAGCGAGATGCGGGCGTATTCGAGCGGAGGCATTCCGATCTCCTTGGCGAACTCGTTGGAGAAGTGCGCCTGATCGAAATAGCCGAGCTCGAGGGCCACCGCGGCCAGGTCCGAGGTACGGCCCTCGGCCAGCAGGTGCGCGCCGTCTTGCAGCCGATAGCGGCGCAGGACCCACTTCGGGCCCGCCCCGACATAGCGGCGGAAGAGTCGCTGCAGGGTGCGAATCGGAATGCCGAAACGCTCGGTGACCTGGTCCACCCGGGTCAGGTCGCGATCGTGCTCCATGGCCTCGATGATCATCAGGACCTGGCGGTAGGCGCTCTGGTCGCCCTCGACGCCCTGGGCCGCCACCAGGAAATCCTCGATCAGCTCGCGGCGCAGCAGCGCGTCATCGGTGGCGAGCACGGCCTCGGCCAGGGTGTCGGCGGCGGGGAAGATCTCGGCCGCCGGGACCGAGGTGTCGCTGAGCGCGCCCACGTCCAGCCCGGTGAACGCGCCGAAGCCGCCGGCCCGGAACTTCACCCCGAACGTCTCACCCGCCCCGGCCAATTCGCGCACGTACTTGGTGGTCCACACGCCGGTGACGAAGGCGCCGGTGCGTTCGTGGGTG
Organism: Nocardia sp. NPDC059764; assembly: GCF_042732555.1. Lineage (NCBI taxonomy): Bacteria > Bacillati > Actinomycetota > Actinomycetes > Mycobacteriales > Nocardiaceae > Nocardia > Nocardia sp. NPDC059764. The sequence continues at coordinate 4,193 of NZ_JBHWHH010000280.1, read as the reverse complement.
CGCTCGAAGGTCAGGTTCACGCACGGGTACGGCAGCACCTCGGCATGGAACGGCGGCTCGCCCCGGCGGTCCCAGCGGACCGCCCAGTACCACTCGACATAGCGCGACACCCGTTCACCCGCGGGCAGGCGGGCGTGGTTGTTGGCGGCGCTCTGCTGACGCGGCCGCAGGATGCCCTTGGCGGTCTCCGGCGGCGGCACCGGCCGTGGCGCGAAACGGCTTTCGGGATTGTCAGCGCTGGTCATCGCCCCTGTCGCTTTCTTACAAGACCATCGCGGCCGCGCCGAGGAAGGTAGTGGCCATGAGCGAAACAGTGAATCCGATCCCGCAGGACTACCACTCCATCACCTGCTTCCTGGCCGTCCCCGACGCCAATGCGGCCATCGACTTCTACAGCGCCGTGTTCGGCGCGAAGCTGCTGAGCCGCAACGATCTTCCCGACGGCCAGGCCGCGCACGCCGAACTGCTGATCGGCGACTCCACCATCCAGGTCGGCATGCCGATCCCCGACGAGGGCCTGCGCGCCCCCGCCGACGACTGGGTCCACACCAGCGTGGTGCACTACTGCCCCGATGTGGACGCGGTCTCGAAGTTGGCCACCGAGAACGGCGCCCGCTTCGTCTCCGAGCCGCAGACCTTCGTCACCGGCGACCGCTACGGCCGCGTCATGGATCCGTTCGGCCACCGCTGGATCGTCATGACCCGCGTCGAGGACGTCTCCCGCGAGGAGGCCGAACGCCGGGTCAACGAGTGGATGGCGCAGCAAGCCTGAGGACGCCGCTCCCCCGCCCGGTAACCGGTTCACCGAGCGGGGACCTCGGGCCGCCATGGGTTCGACGACCGCGCCCGTCGGGGCGGGGCGTGGTTGATCGGAATCCACCCGATTCGCGGCGCGTCCCGGCCCCGGACATGCAGAAACGGGCAGCGGCGCTACACATCTCGCATGCGGGGCCGTCCGCGGCACGATCGATGGGCGTCCTGGCCGAGCGCCCTTACGCCGCAGTCCTTCTCTCACGAGAGACCGGCGGCATCCATGCCGCGTAGTTCCTTCTTCAGGTCGGCGATCTCGTCCCGGAGGCGACCGGCCAGCTCGAACTGCAGCTCGCGGGCCGCGTTCATCATCTGCGCGGTCATGTCCTTGATCAGGTCGGCGAGTTCGGCGCGCGGCATGTTCCGCACGTCGCGGCCCTCGTAGACACCGGCGCTCACCGCCCGCCCGGGCTCGCCCTGGGCGCGGCGGCCTCGGCTGGCATTGCGGCCCGAGCCGCCCACCTCGACCTCGGTCTCCTCGGCCTCGCGGTACACCTGGTCCAGAATGTCGGCGATCTTCTTGCGCAACGGTTTCGGATCGATGCCGCGCTCTTCGTTGTAGGCGACCTGCTTGGCCCGGCGGCGCTCGGTCTCGTCGATGGCGTGGCGCATGGAGTCGGTGATCTTGTCCGCGTACATGTGGACCTCACCGGACACATTGCGCGCCGCGCGGCCGATGGTCTGGATGAGACTGGTGGAGGACCGCAGGAAGCCCTCCTTGTCGGCGTCCAGAATCGCGACCAGCGATACCTCGGGCAGGTCCAGGCCCTCGCGCAGCAGGTTGATGCCGACCAGTACGTCATATTCGCCCAGGCGCAACTGCCGCAGCAACTCGACGCGGCGCAGGGTGTCGATCTCCGAGTGCAGATACCGCACCCGCACACCGAGTCCCAGCAGATAGTCGGTGAGGTCCTCGGCCATCTTCTTGGTCAGCGTGGTGACCAGGACGCGTTCGTCGCGTTCGGTTCGCAGCCGGATCTCGTGCACCAGATCGTCGATCTGCCCCTTGGTCGGCTTGACCACCACGTGCGGGTCCACCAGGCCGGTCGGGCGGATCACCTGTTCGACGAACTCACCGCCGGTCTGGCCCAGTTCGTAGGGGCCCGGAGTGGCCGAGAGGTACACCGCCTGCCCGATCCGCTCGGCGAACTCCTCCCAGGTGAGCGGCCGGTTGTCCACCGCCGACGGCAGCCGGAAGCCGTACTCGACCAGGTTGCGCTTGCGGGACATGTCGCCCTCGTACATGCCGCCGATCTGCGGCACGGTCACGTGGGATTCGTCGATGACGAGCAGGAAATCGTCGGGGAAGTAATCCAGCAACGTGGCCGGCGCGGAACCCGCGGGCCGCCCGTCGATATGCCGCGAGTAATTCTCGATGCCCGAGCAGAAACCGACCTGCTTGATCATCTCCAAGTCGTATTGGGTGCGCATCCGAAGCCGTTGCGCCTCCAGCAGTTTGCCCTGCTTCTCCAAATCCGCGAGCCGCGTCTCGAGTTCGGCCTCGATATCGCGCACCGCGCGTTCCATACGGTCGGGACCCGCCACATAATGGGTGGCAGGGAAAATCCGGACCATATCCACCTGTCGCACCACATCACCGGTCAGCGGGTGCAGATAGTAGAGCGCCTCGATCTCGTCGCCGAAGAATTCGATGCGCACCGCCAATTCCTCGTACGAGGGAATGATTTCGACGGTGTCGCCGCGCACGCGGAAACTGCCGCGGGTGAACGACATGTCGTTGCGGGTGTATTGCACGTCCACCAGCAGGCGCAGCAGCCGGTCCCGATCGATCTCGGTGCCGACCTCCAGCTGCACCGACCGGTCGAGGTAGGACTGCGGGGTGCCGAGGCCGTAGATGCACGACACCGACGCGACCACCACGACGTCGCGGCGCGAGAGCAAGCTCGACGTCGCCGAGTGGCGCAGTCGCTCCACGTCGTCGTTGATCGAGCTGTCCTTCTCGATATAGGTGTCGGTCTGCGCGATGTACGCCTCGGGCTGGTAGTAGTCGTAATACGAGACGAAGTACTCGACCGCGTTGTTCGGCAGCATCTCGCGCAGCTCGTTGGCCAGCTGCGCGGCGAGAGTCTTGTTGGGGGCCATGACCAGGGTGGGCCGCTGCAACCGCTCGATCAGCCAGGCCGTGGTCGCCGACTTGCCGGTACCGGTGGCGCCGAGCAGCACCACGTCCTTCTCCCCCGAGCGGATGCGCCGCTCGAGTTCGGCGATGGCGGCCGGCTGGTCACCGGCCGGAACGTGCTCGCTGACCACCTGGAACTGGCTGTCGGTCCGCTCGACCTCACCGATGGGCCGATGCTCCGAATGGGCCAGCGGCAGGTCGTCCGGGATCTCGGTTGCGAAAGCCATGGCACCAGCCTAGGACGGACCACCGACAAGAACACGCACTGTACCGCCTCTCCGCGCCTTCAGCGGACGGCCGAGAGCCGTTGACCGTTGGCAATCCGGCCCACGGCCCGTGCCGAACCTATTGTGAACGTCCCCGACGAGTTACCCTCATCGCCCGAAATCAGTTGTCGCTCCGGGCTACGAACGAGGTCGTTTCCCATAGCCGGCACACAGATTCGTAAACCAACAGTAATGTCTGAATTGACCGTTACCTCAAGGGATTTCATGTCGCGCGCGCCGATCGGTGTCGCGTAGATCTCAGTCCGTTCACGACGGTTTGAATCCCCGGCTCCAGGTGTACTCTGAGCTCGCTGGTCGCACGATTCGAGAGAAGGCATGGCGATGACCGGTTTGTTTACGCCACAGCGGAATTCCACCAATGGCGCGCGCCCGCACCGGACGACCGACGGCACCCCCGCGGCGTCCCCGCATCGCCCCAGACTCGAGTATTTCAATCTCGCGGATCTGTCGTGGACCGATTATCGCGGGTTTCTGCACCCCGTGGAGCGTTTACACGCCGAACCGTTCGGTCTGTATATCGAACGGACAGTGGACAATCCGCGGTACCACTACGTCGAGTCCTGGCTGCTGCCCGAGCTGTCGCTGCGCGCCACGGTGTATCACCTGCGCCCGGGCCACGATCGGACCCAGACCCACTACCTCGACATCGGCGAGTACGGGCCGTGCGAGGACAAGAAGTGGCGAGCCGAGAGTCACTATCTCCACGTGGTGGCCCGCCCCGGCCGCACACCCGAACTGCTCGGCATCGACGACCTGCTGACCGCGCACGCGGCCGGGCAGTTCGACACCGCGCAGACCCACGGGGCCATCGAGCGGGCGGCCGCCGTGGTCGACGGCCTCGGCGCCTGCGGGCACGATGTCGACCGGTGGCTCGCCACCCAGGGCGTCACCCTCACCTGGCTCTGACCCCGGCACCGCCCGGAGAACGCGAACGCCCGGTCCGGATGGATCCGGAC
>NZ_JBHWHH010000279.1:0-6196 GCF_042732555.1 Nocardia sp. NPDC059764 | reverse complement strand
GGTACTGCACTCGACAGGGTGTGGGAGAGTAGGACACCGCCGGAACATCCTTCGCGAAGGCCCCCAGCAATCAGCTGGGGGCCTTTGGCGTATCTCGATCAAATCGATACGTGCCCAAGAACTTCCAGCGCCGAATATCCACTATGCGCTACTTTTGGCCGAATCCAGTGACGTTCCGAGCCCTCACCGCAGCGGGCTGGACCCCTTCCCGTCGTATCGACATCACCGACTGGACCGACCAGCTGGAAGCCGAGGGCTTCCACGTCTCCCGCCCCGCTGCGAGCATCCTCCAAGGCTTCGGCAAACTGACCCTCCAGCCCCCGGATCTCCCCGGCGCCCTGTGGTCCGCGGACCCCCTATTCTTCGACCCCATCGACGTGGCCAACGGCATGTACGATCGCTACGCCGATTTCGAACGCGCCCTGGGCCACCGCATGACCCCCCTAGCCGCCAACACCGCCGGCACCACCTTCCTCCTGATGCTCGACGACGGCCGCATCGTCTCCGACGGCGTCCTCTCCCTCGACCTCATAGCCCCCACCTTCCCCCAGGCCCTCGAGGTCATCATCCGCCGCCACACCACCCCCACCTCGATCCTCTCCTACCACCGCCCGCGCCCCCGCTTCACCTCCGAGTGGATGCACGCGGGCTAGCCACACCCAAGTGCGCGAAGTTCGAATCTCACCTTCCACCAAGCCCTTCCGTCACTACCTTCGTGCGGATGGTGGGGATACTGAAGATCGACCCGGCCGCGATGCGAGCGGCCGCGGATTGGCTGGACCGCGCGGCCCAGGACCTCGTGGACGACCTGACCGCACACATGCGGCTGGTCCGCTCGTTCCTGGGCGGCGACTGGCAAGGTGACGCCGCGGCCTCACACGAGACCCCGTGGACCGATTGGGAATCCGGCGCCTACCGGATTCTCACCTCCTTCGCCACCGACGCGTCCCTCCTCCGCCAGGTGGCCACGGAACACACCCGGATTGACCACCACCGAGCGGAGGCGGTCGCGCAAGCCGGCTCGGGCCTCGACCTGCCCGAGGTGGTCTAGTGGCGGACTATCGGGTCGACCTGGGTGGTCTGCAACAACTCATCGACGGCACGGCCAAACTGGAGTCCTCGATCGAGGCGCGTATAGCCGCGATCGAGAAGTGCGTAGCCGAGCTCCACGTGGACTGGTCCGGCGAAGCCGCCACCGCCCACCGCGCCGCCCACGATGACCGTGTAGCCGCGGCCGCCCTCATGCGCGAGGCCCTGCGAGCCCTGCGCGAGAAGCTCTCCGCAGCCCACACCGCCTACGAAACGGTGGGATCCACCAACGCGTCCATGTGGCCATGAGCCCGCCTCCCACGGTCCCGCTGATCGTCTGCCGCTCAGGCGAATACAGCTCCGCCGGAGAGGTTTTCGGCACCCTCGAGTCCGACGCGATCGAAACCCACTCCGGCCTGCTCACCGTCCTCCGCGCGAACGCCGGCATGGCCGGCAGCGACACCATCGGCCAAGAATGGTCCGCCGCGTACGACCAAGCCGCGAACTCGGCCCTGCAAGCCTCCGCCCAACTGGCCGCCGCCGCGGCACAAGTCCGAGACCTGATCGTGGTCGGTGCCTACAACCACCAGGCAGGGGAGTCCGCAGCCGACCACAACGACGTGGAACCCCCTCCACCACCCGCCCTGACCCCGCCATCCTGCCTCCCCGACGAGGCTCCCTCCGCGGCCGGCGACGGCATCCCCGAACCCTTCGGCTGGTCGATCATCAAGGCCGCCGTAGGCGCGATGTGGCCCAACGGCCACCAGTCCGAACTCCTTGCCGCCCAGTCCGCCTGGTCCACCACGGCCACCAACTTCCACACCCTGGCCGACACGATCCCGAAGGCCATCGACCTCCTCGCCAATCAGCAGTCCGAGGAAATCCCCGCCGCGATCGAGGCGGCCCGCTCCCGCCAATCAGACCTGACCGACCTCGCCGCCATCAGCACCGAGATCGGAACGGCCTGCGGCGACTACGCCCACCACCTCGACGAGGCCCACCACCAAATCCTCGAAGAGCTGAAAGACCTGGGCCTCGAAACCGCCGCGGTAGAAATCGGCTTGGCGTTATTGGCTCCGGTGACCGCGGGCCTGTCCGAGTACATCGGCAACACCGCCTGGGCCGCCCGAGTAGCCGTCAAAGCAGCCCGCATCGCATCGATCATCGCCGGCTTGGCCACCAAGGCAAGGGAATCCGCGCGGGTCGTCGGCGTCATGGCCGACCGAGTCCGAGCCCTCACGGCAAAGGTCGCCAAGTGGGTCCAGGAGGCCGCAGCGAGACTGGCAGTCTTCGGCCGCCGAACAGGCTCTGTTCCCAAACTCAGGACCACCCCGATGAACCCCCACTACAAGGGCGAAAACCTCCCCGGAAACTCGATCTGGCCAGGACAATCCGTTCGCTACCTCACCCCCGAAGAACGCCAGAGCTTCCAACTCTCCATCCACGATGGCAAGCTCTACGACGCCACCGGCGCCCTGTTCGACACCACCACCTCAGCTACCCACTTCAACGGCGGAAGAGCGATCTTCGTCATGGACGAGAACGGTGCCCTCTACGCCTCGAAGTACCATGCCCCCGGCGAATTCCACCACTCCAGCTTCCTTTCCGGCGCCCCGGTTGCCGGTGCAGGCGAGTTCGAAGTGGTCAACGGCGAACTTCGCTTCATCACCGACGCCAGTGGCCACTACCGCCCCGCCCAAACATTCTCGAACCAGGTTATCGACCAACTTCGCAGTGAAGGCCTCCGAATAGATCCCACCCAGATCGACCTGCGAGCCCCGAAGTAGCAAGAGAGGATTCGACATGACCGAGAAATGGCGGGCAGTTGTCACCGCCGTCCTGTACCGCACGCAGTTCGCCAGTGCCCTCGGCGACACGGAGGCCCGTCGCACCGCAGAATGGCTTGTCCACCAACCCCTCTGGGACCTGACGGTCGAGGAAGAACGCCAAGCCCTCACCACGGCCCTCGACTCCAACACGGCCCTCGACCCAGTCGTTCACGCCCCATTCACCGAAGCAGAAAAACGCCATTTCCTCACCCGCATAGTCGCCGACCTCGACTCCATGCGCCCCTGGCCCGACCGCGCTTACCGCGAGATCCCGCTCGAAAGGTGGTCAGAGTTCGTCCACCTCGACCCCATTGCCCGAATCGACCTGTCCTGGATCGACATCCAGCCCATCGTCGGAAAGATGTTCCGAAAGCCCGCCGGCTACAACCGCGAGGTACTGCTCCTCCGCCTGAAGTCCAGCACCGAAGTGGGCTTCATCTGGCCCGGCTGGCGCGACCGAAGCGCGACCGCCCTGGTAGCGCGTGAGAACAACCCCAACGCCGCCGCGATAGTCCGGGAGATCCTGTCGTCCTCATCCCTCGACCCCTCCAAAGTGACCGTCCTGTCGACCCCCTCAGCTCCCGTGCTCTACGAAACAACCCCACTCCGCCCCGAGTTCATAGGCGAGCACCTCCCAGGAAATACACGCTGGAACGGCACCCACGTCCGCTACCTCACCCCCGCCGAACGCGCCCCATACAAGCTCACCATCACCAACGGCCTCCTCTACGACGCCCAAGGTGCCCCCTTCGACACCACCACGTCCCGAACCCTCTGGACCCCCCGGGGCGGCCGAGCCATCTTCGTCATGGACCCCCATGGCGCCCTCTACTCTTCCCCCCACCACATCCTCGGCCAATTCCACCACTCCAGCTTCTTGTCTGGCGCCCCAGTAGCCGCCGCCGGAGAACTCTCCGCCACCTCCGGCCACCTCAACCTCATCTCCGACCACAGCACCCACTACCGCCCACCCCGCCGCTTCACCCACCAACTCCTCGACAACCTCCGCGGGCATGGCATCGACATCTCCGATAACCAAGTCGAGTTCCATATGCCGCCGGACTAGCCGGGACTGTCGGATTAACGGCGGATCCGACCTCGGTGTGGGTTAGTTCCCGGTCGGGTGGATCCGGCCTTCGAAGGTGATGGCGAAGGCGTTCAATGCTGGTTTCCACCGCATCGCCCATCGTGCCCGACCCTTCCCGGTCGGGTCCAGGGAACGGGTCACCAGATACAGGCATTTGAGGGCGGCCTGCTCGGACGGGAAGTGCCCGCGGGCGCGGATCGCGCGCCGATAGCGGGCGTTCAGGGACTCGATCGCGTTAGGTCCTGTCTCCTAATAGGGTGAATCGATCGGCCCCAAGTTCGGGGCCGATCGTGCATCATGGCCGCCGTGGCGACCGTGATCGGTGATCGATACCAGGTTCTGACCGACAAGCAGTGGGAACTGCTTGAGCTACTGCTGCCGAAATCGGAAGGCCACGTGGGCCGTAACTTCGCCAACAACCGCCTGATCGTTGAAGGCATGCTGTATCGGCTGCGGACCAGCGTGCCGTGGCGGGACCTGCCCGAACACTTCGGGCCATGGCAAACGGTGTGGAAACGCCACCGCCGCTACGCCGCCGACGGCACCTGGGACCGCGTCCTGACCGCACTACTCGCCTTGGCCGACACCACCGGCAACCTGAACTGGGTCGTCTCGGTCGACTCCACGATCGTGCGGGCGCATCAGCACGCCGCCGGCGCCGCCACCGACTCGGTGACCGGGCTATGAACCCGCCGACCACGCGATCGGACGCTCCCGCGGCGGGCTGACCACCAAGATCCACCTCGCCACCGACGGCGCCGGTCGCGGCCTGGCGGTGCTGCTCACACCCGGGCAAACCAACGACTCGCCGCTGCTGCCACCACTACTGGAAGCGGTGGTCGTGCCACGGTTGGAAGGCGGACCGCCACGGCGCAACCCCGAAATCGTGATCGCTGACCGCGCCTACTCGGCAGCATCGAACAGGAGCTTGTTGCGTCGCAAACGGATCCAGACCGTGATTCCCGAACGCTCCGATCAGGTCGCCAACCGCAAACGCAAAGGCCGCACCGGCGGCCGGGCACCACGTTTCGACGCCGAGGTCTACAAACGACGTAACGTCATCGAACGTGCCTTCAACCGGGCCAAGCACTGGCGGGCAGTTGCCACGCGCTACGACAAACTCGCGATGACCTACCGCGCCGGATTCGTCCTGGCCCTCATCGTCGAATGGCTCAAATCATTGGGAGACAGAACCTAGTGGAGCAGATGATTCGCCGGATCTCGACGTCGTAGTCGAGGAACGGCACGAACTCGGGCCAGGCGTTGTCCCAGAGTTTGACGATCGCGGGGTAGCGCCCGCCCCATTTCGCGGCGAACTCGCCGAACCGTTCGCGCGCCGCGGCCTCGGTCGCAGCGGTGTAGACGGGTTTGAGATCGCGGCTCATCTCGGCCCAATGCTGACGGCCCGCGTAACGGAAACTGTTGCGCAGCAAGTGGATAACGCAGGTCTGCACGATTGTCTGCGCCCAGACGGTGTTGATCGCCTCGGGCAGTCCTTTGAGACCGTCGCAGACCGCGATGCAGACATCGGCCACGCCACGATTCTTCAGCTCGGTCAACACCTGCAGCCAGAATTTGGCTCCCTCACCGCCGTCGCCGGCCCACAACCCCAGAATGTCGCGTTCCCCGGCCGTGGTGACACCGATGACCACATAGATGGGGCGATTGGCCACCTGACCATCGCGGATCTTCACGTGGACGGCATCGATGAACAAGACCGGATAGACGGCGTCGAGGGGCCGGTTGCACCAATCGGTCATCTCCGCGACCACCTTCTCGGTGATCGTCGAGATCGTGTCCTTCGACACCGAAGACCCATAGATCTCGGCGAAATGCGCCGAAACCTCGCCCGTGGTCAGGCCTTTCGCGGTCAGCGACAACACGATCTCGTCGACCCCGGACAGGCGCCGCTGCCGCTTTTCGACGATCTTGGGTTCGAACGAGGAATTGGTGTCGCGCGGCACGTCGATGCCGACCGGACCGATCTCGGTGATCACGGTTTTCGTTCGGGTTCCGTTGCGGGAGTTGGGAGTTCCACGACCGGACGGGTCGTGTTTCTCATAGCCGACATGCTCGGTCATCTCCGCTTCCAGAGCGGTTTCGAGCACGGTCTTGGTCAGCTGGTTAAGCAGCCCGCCCGGCCCGACCAGGTCGATGCCTTGTTCCTTGGCTTGGGCGAGCAGCTGCTGAGCCAGTTTCTTGGTGTCCACCGCATCTTTCGCCACGGCGGCCAGTGTCTCCGACATCAGTC
>NZ_JBHWHH010000278.1:0-6580 GCF_042732555.1 Nocardia sp. NPDC059764 | reverse complement strand
GTGCCAGGCCTGAACTCGGAGACCTTGTGCCGCTGGCCATTCAGGGAAATCCTGGTACCCAGGGGTTTCAGGGGGGAACCCCTGAGAGTCCCGAGTGTTGGTATTCCTATTTCCGTTCGGTCTGCGGCTGACGCCGCGCCTCACCGGAATTGGCCAGCGCCTCCAGATCTTCGAGGAACCTCTCGATGCTGTCGGCACGGGACTGCGTTGATCCGATCTGCTCGCGCACCTTCTCCTCGGTGAGCGCGAGCATGGCGGCCGCCAGATCCTGTTCCAGATCCCGGATCATCTGCCTGCGGTACTGCAGGATCTGATCGCGGCCCTGCTTGCGGACCCGTTCCACCTCGGCCGCCGCGGCCTCGCGCATCTGGAGAATGATGCGGTCGGCGTCGGCGCGGGCCTCCTCGCGCATGCGCTCGAGTTCGGCCTGGGCCTCGGCGACGGCATTGTCGTAGGCGGCTTTGGCGGTGGCCAGCCGATCGGCCGCCGCCTCGCTCTCCTCGAGTTGCCGGCGGATCTGGTCCTGAGCGTTGTTCATGATCTTCTTCACCGGTGGCACAACGTATTTCATGATGAACCACACGATGACGGCGAAGCCGAACAGCTGACTGAGGAAGACGGGCCAATCGAAGGTGATGTTGTAAATACCCTCGGCGAGATGGGTATCGGTGAGGATCATGCAGACCCCCGTCCTCTCTGCTGGCCCGCACTGGTCCGGGCACGATCGTTCCCGCCCAAGACCCGGCCGGCCAGGTCCTGAGCGAGTGGTTCGACGGCTTCGCGTAGTTCGGCGGCGACCTGGTCGGCCTCGGCGCGCAGGTGCGCCGTGGACTCGGCCACGATCTGGTCGGCCTCTTTCTGGGCCTCGCCGCGCATTCCCTCGAGGATTGCCCGCCCCTCGGCCCGGGCCTGGTTGCGGATGTCGGCCGCTTCCAGTCGGGCCTTCTCGAGGGCTGCCTCGTAGCGCGCTTCGGCTTCGGCGAAGGTTTCGCTGGCTTCCTTGGCGGTCGCCGTCGTGACCTCGACACGTGCCTCCCGTTCGGCCAGCACCTTTCGGATCGGCGGAACCACGAAGAACCAGATGACTGCGAGCACGATCAGGAAGATCAATAACTCGGCCACGAAGGTGCCGTTGGGAACCAGGAAGTTCCCCGCGGCCTCCACATCCGTTCTGGGAGACATGATGACGTCTACTTACCGGGAGTAGCGAATACGAACAGTGCCATGAACGCTAGATTGATGAAGTAGGCCGCTTCGACCAGACCGACGGTCAGGAAGAAGTTCACACGCAAGCGGCCTTCCGCCTCCGGCTGCCGGGTGACGCCGTTGATCAACGCCGCGCCGGCCAGACCGTCACCGATGCCCGCACCGATGGCACCGCCCGCCAGAATGATGCCGCCGCCGATGAGGGCGCCTTGAACGATACTCGCGGTTGCTGGGTCTGCCATTGTTCACTTCCTTGTTTTGAAAAATAGCTGCAGCCCAAATGGGTGCAACGCCGAACGGCCGAAGCCGCTCAGTGGTTTTCACTCTCCAGCGACATCGACTGGCTGAAGTAGAGAATGGTCAGCAGGGCGAAGATGAACGCCTGAATCGCCCCGACGAACAGGTCGAAGAGTTTCCAGACGGCATTCGGTCCCCAGCTGATCCAGAACGGGAACAACGTGATCACCGAAACCATGACGCCGCCCGCGAACATATTGCCGAAAAGTCGCAAGGACAGCGACAGCGGCTTGGCGATTTCCTCGACCACATTGATGAAAACCATGGGGCCCCAGCCGGTGTGTCCCTTCAGCAACTGTTTCGCGTGCCCGCCCGGCCCGCGCCGCCACGCGCCCGCCGCGTGATAGAGCAGGAACACGAACAGCGCGAGCGCCAGCGTGAAGTTGAAGTCCGACGCCGGCGGCGCGATCAATTCGCCCGAACCGTACTGAACGGGCAAAACCGACAACCAGTTCGACAGCAGGATGAACGTGAACAGCGTGACCGCGAGCGGCAGCACGAACGGCGCGACCTTCATCCCGATGGCGGTCTCCACCTGGGAGCGCATCTGGACGGTGATGGTCTCGAAGAACAGCTGCACCCCGTTGGGCACGCCCGAGGTGATCTTCACCCGCAGGTAGAAGGCCAGCCCCAGCACGATCAGCGCGGCCACCGCGGTGGACACGATGGTGTCGACATTGAAGGTCATGCCCAGCAGGTGCGCCTGGGCGTGATCGCCGACGTGAATCTTGGCCTCCCCCGAGGATTCCTCGGCGGCCAGTATCGCGTAGATGCTCATGACTGCTGTCGAAGCCCTTTCACCTCGGGCAGAGCCGTATGGAGAACCAGAATCAGCTGAAAGACCGCCAGCCCGAAGAAGATTCCGACGCCGTAGGGACGGGTCAGGAATGCCACCAGAATCGACAGCCCGGTCAGGATGATCAATCGAGACGCCGAGGACAGCGCCAATTTCTGTTTGCTGGGAGTTTCCGCATCAGTGATGCGCACGATGGACATCCACGTGAGCCGGGCATTAACCCAGCCGAGCATCAGACCGGTAGCCATGAAAACACCCAGCAACAATCGATCCAACGCACCTGTGACCATCAATGCCAGTACACCGAAAGCGATTGCAATTGCAGTCGCTCTCCGCATCCGGAGCCTGTTGAGGTCCAATACGACACCGCCTCGCCGTCATCCCACCTCGTAGTGGGGCCGTGCATGATCAATAGCATACACAGCCCAACCTCGTTGCGGGGCAGTATTTTTGATCTTCAAATTGTTGATCTTGAAATTCCGAAACGCTTTTCAGCGAACTTTCCGCCAATCAATTCGGACATCAGTGTTGCACAGCCTTTTCCGCTCCGATGCCGGTCAGCGACCGCACCTGCATCTCGGCGTACTTGCCGTCGTCGTGTTCCTTGGACAGCACGGTTCCCAGCCAGCCCAGAGCGAACGAAACCGGGATGGACACCAGGCCGGGGTTGGCGAGCGGGAACCAGTGGAAGTCATGGGATTTGATCATGGCGGTGGGCGCTCCGGAGACCGCCGGGGAGAACACGATCAGCACGATGGTGACCGCCAGTCCGCCGTAGATGCTCCACAGCGCGCCGGCGGTATTGAAGCGCCGCCAGAACAGCGAATACAAAATGGTCGGTAGGTTTGCTGAGGCGGCCACCGCGAAGGCCAACGCCACCAGGAACGCCACATTCTGATTCTTCGCCAGAATGCCGCCCATGATCGCCAGCGCGCCGATCACCACCGCGGTGATCCGCGCGACTCGCACCTCGCTGTTCCTACCCTCCCCCGCATCGCCGTCACCACGGCCGCGCTTGATCACATTGGCGTACACGTCGTGCGCGAACGACGCCGACGCGGTGATGGTCAGCCCCGCGACCACCGCCAGAATCGTCGCGAACGCCACGGCCGCAACGAATCCCAGCAGCACCGGCCCGCCCAGCTCCAACGCCAGCAGCGGCGCGGCGGCATTCTCCTTGCCCGGCGCCTTGGCGATCCTCTCCGGCCCCACCAGCGCGCCCGCACCGTAGCCGAGCACCAAGGTGAACAGATAGAAGACACCGATCAGCCCGATCGCCCACACCACCGAGCGGCGCGCCTCCTTGGCCGTCGGCACCGTGTAGAACCGCATGAGCACGTGCGGCAGCCCGGCGGTGCCCAGCACCAGAGCCAGAGCGAGCGAAAGGAAGTCGAGCTTGCTGGTACCGGTCTTGCCGTACTTCGCGCCCGGCTCCAGCAGCTTCGCGCCGGTCTTGCCACCGTGGTTCACCGCGTCCTGTAACAGGCTGGAGAAGTTGAAGTCGTAGCGGCCCAGCACCCACACGGTCATGGCGGCGGCCGCGCCGATGAGCAGCACCGCCTTCACGATCTGCACCCAGGTGGTGCCCTTCATACCGCCGACGAGCACGTAGACGATCATGATCGCGCCGACCACGGCGATCACGAGATTCTGTCCCGCCGAACCGGACACACCCAGCAGCAGCGAGATCAGCACGCCCGCGCCCGCCATCTGCGCGAGCAGATAGAACAGACTCACCGCCAGCGTCGAGGTGGCCGCCGCGGCCCGCACCGGGCGCTGCCGCATCCGGAAGGCCAGCACGTCGCCGAGCGTGAATTTGCCTGTGTTGCGCAGCAACTCGGCCACCAGCAGCAACGCCACCAGCCAGGCCACCAGGAACCCGATGGAGTAGAGGAACCCGTCGTAGCCGTACAGCGCGATCGCGCCGGCGATGCCGAGGAAGCTGGCGGCCGACAGGTAGTCGCCGGAGATGGCGATGCCGTTCTGCGGGCCGGAGAAGGCGCGCCCCGCGGCGTAATAGTCGGCGGCCGTGCGGTTGTCGCGGCTGGCCCACACCACGATGCCCAGGGTGATGGCCACGAAGATCGCGAAGATGGTGATGTTGAGGCCGGGACGGCTGCCCTCGACGGCTGCGGCCAGATAGGTGGTCATCGGGTCGGCCCTTCCAGTTCGGCGCGGATCCCCTCGGCGATCGGGTCGAGGGTGCGGTCGGCGTAGCGGACGTAGAGGCCGGTGATGACGAAGGTCGAGACGAACTGCAGCAGGCCGAAGATCAGGCCGACGGTGATATCGCCGCCCACCTTGTGCGACATGAAGCCGTGCGCGTAGTCGGCGAGCAGCACGTACAGCGCGTACCAGGCCAGGAACAGGGCGGTCATGGGGAAGACGAAGCGGCGGAAGCGACGCCGCAGGCTCTGGAACTCGGGGCTGTCGAAGACCTGGGGCCAGTCGGGATCCGGTCCGCCGGTCTGGGTTTCAGTTGTCAACTGCGATACCTCCTGGTGATGCCGGTCACAGTAGCAACGAAAGTGGTTGTAACAAGGGCGAATAACCGCAGGTGAGATCATTGATTCACCGGCAAGTGAGCTGGGATTCGGAAAGTTCTGCGGCCAGCAACCAACCGGTTTCCATGCGTCCGAGCGACCCGATCCCCCGGTTCGGAAACCGCAACCGGCCCCACTGCCGGATGCCCACAGGTAGCGGTGGCAGAGTTCCGGTCATGCCGACGAATCGCTCCGTCATCCCGCGCTTGACGACCACTTCGTCCCTACTCGCCGACCTCGCGCCCGATCTACGCGCGGCGCTGACCCGCGTCCGCTACAACGCGGACACCCTGCTCGAGGCGCTGGGCGACTCCGCCCACGCCGCCCTCGGCCGCGGCGAACCCGTCCCGGTCCGCCGGGCCGCCGCCGACCTCGGCGAGCTCGGCACGCTGGTGCGGCTGCTGCTGCTCGGCGATCCGATCCCCGAACGCGAAGCGGCAGCGGCCCTTTCGCCCGTCGACCTGGACCGCGCCGTCGCCGCCGGGCTGATCGAGCGCGACGGCGGCGAGATCCGCGCCGCGCTGGACCTGCGTCCCCTCGACCTCGGCCACGGCACCCGCTGGGTGCTGTCGGACCTCGACGACTCCATGCGGCGGCGGGCCCTCGACGCCGACCACGTGCTCGGCGTGGGCCAGGCCTCACTGTCGCTGCTGCGCGCCACCCCGACCGCCGCCACCGGCACCGTCCTCGACCTGGGCACCGGCTGCGGCGTCCAGGCCGTGCACGCCGCCTCCTACGGCCGCCGCGTCACCGGCACCGATGTGAACAAGCGGGCCATCTGGCTGGCCGAGGCCGCCGCCGCGCTCAACGAGCTCGATATCGAGCTGCTGGAAGGCTCCTGGTTCGAGCCCGTCGCGGGCCGCCGCTTCGACCAGGTGGTCGCCAATCCCCCGTTCGTCGTGGGCCCGGCCCGCGTCGAGCACACCTACCGCGACTCCGGCCTCGCCCTCGACGGCGCCAGCGAACTCGTCATCTCCGGCATCCCGGAGCTGCTCAACCCCGGCGGCACCGCCGCGCTGCTGGCGTCCTGGGTCCATCGGGAAGGCCAGGACTGGCGCGGCCGGGTCGCGAGCTGGCTGCCCGACCAGGGCATCGACGCCTGGATCGTGCAGCGCGATGTCGCCGACCCCGCCCTCTATGTCGGGACCTGGCTGCGCGATGCCGGATTGGACCCGCGCGAGCCCGCCGCCCAGGCCCGCGCCGAACGCTGGCTCGACGCCTTCCGGGAATCCGAGGTGGAGGGCATCGGCTTCGGATTCGTCTACCTCCGCGCCATCGACGGTCCCACCGAACTGCTCGCCGAGGACCTCACCCACGGCTTCGACGACCCGCTCGGGCCCGAGTCGCTGGCCTACTTCGAGCGCTCCGCCTGGCTGCGCGCCGCGGCCTCCGACCCGCACCTGATCCTCGACTCGCGCTACCGGGTCGATCCGGCCACCGCGCTCGAGCGCGTCTATCTCCCCGGCGACGAGGGCTGGGCGCAGGCCGTGGCCCGGCTGCACCGCGGCGACGGGCCGCGCTGGCAGCACGAGATCGACGACACCACGGCCGCCCTGCTGGCCGGGATGCGGCCCGACGGGCTCCCGCTGCGGGAACTGGTCGACCTGCTGGCCTTCGGCGAGACCGGCGACGCGGCGACCCCGGATTTCGAGACCGCCGCCATGACCGTGGTCGCCGGGCTGGTCCGGCACGGGCTCGTGCATCCGAACTGAACCCCTCGATCCACCCCCGCGACGGC
>NZ_JBHWHH010000277.1:0-6769 GCF_042732555.1 Nocardia sp. NPDC059764 | reverse complement strand
GGGCCGGGTGGCCGAATATCGTGCCGAAGCTAGCGGCTGCGGCGGCTCTTCTTGCGCGGCGGGGGCAGCAGACCCTCGGCGCGCAGGTGGGCGGCGTGCTCGGCGAGCGCCTCGACGAGCGGGCCGACCTGGGCCACCTCGGGCTGCACGTCCACGCGCAGGCCGAATTCGATGGCCGTCTCGGCGGTCTTGGGTCCGATGCAGGCCACGATGGTGCGGGCGTGCGGCTTGCCGGCGATGCCGACCAGGTTCCGGACCGTGGAGGACGAGGTGAACAGGACCGCGTCGAAGCCGCCGGTCTTGATCATCTCGCGGGTCTCCGCGGGCGGCGGGGACGCGCGCACGGTGCGGTAGGCGGTGACGTCGTCGATCTCCCAGCCGCGGTCGCGCAGGCCCTCGGCGAGGGTCTCGGTGGCGATGTCCGCGCGCGGCAGCAACACCCGGTTGACCGGGTCGAAAACGTCGTCGTAGGGCGGGAAGTCGGCCAGCAGGCCCTCGGAGGACTGCTCACCGGACGGCACCAGCTCGGGGTTGATGCCGAAGGAGCGCACCTTCTCCGCGGTGGCCTCGCCGACGCAGGCGATCTTCACGCCGCTGAAGGCGCGGGCGTCCAGGCCGAATTCGCCGAACTTCTCCCACACCGCGCGCACCGCGTTGGTGGAGGTGAAGACCACCCACTGGTAGCGGCCGTCGACCAGGCCCTTGACCGCGCGCTCCATCTGGGCGGGGCTGCGCGGCGGCTCGACCGCGATGGTCGGGACCTCCATGGGAATGGCGCCGTGGTTGACGAGCTTCTCGCTCATCTCGCCGGCCTGCTCCTTGGTGCGCGGCACCAGCACGGTCCAGCCGTAGAGCGCGCGGGACTCCCACCAGGAGGTCTTGGCGCGCTTGTCCACCTCCTTGCCGACCGTGACCACCAGCGGGCCGACCAGTTCGGAGGCGGCGTTGTTCAGGGTCGCCAGGGTGGCGTCGATGGTGCGCTGCTGGCGGGTGGTGCCGCGTACGGTCACCGCGACCGGGGTCTGCGGCGCCAAGCCGTGTTCCACCAGCGCCGACGCGGTCTCGGCCAGGTGGCCGGAGGTGGCGTGCAGCACCAGCGGGCCGGGCGCGGCCGCGACGGCCGCCCAGTCCACCTCGCCGCGGACGTCCACCACGGTGTGGCTGGAGCCGAGTTCGATACCCGCGTAGGCGGGCACGGTGGTGCCGGCCGAGAGACCGGGCAGCACCTCGAAGCTCAGATGCGAGCGGGTGACGGCGTTGATCTCCTGGATGACCGAGTCGGTGGTCATCGGGTCGCCGGAGACCAGGCGCACCACGTCGGAGCCGCCGCGGGCCTCCGCGATCAGGGTCTTGGCCACCTCGGCGGCGTCGCCCAGGGCGGGGCGCACGTCCACCGGACGGGTCCCGTCGGCGCTTTCCTCGACCGCGATGCCGATCAGGGCGAGCACGCCCTTGTCGACGTCGGGGTCGGTGAAGGCCAGCGTCGCCCGGCCGAGCACGTCGCGGGCCCGCACGGTCAACAGCGCCGGGTCACCGGGCCCTGACCCCACGAAAAGGATCCGACCGGGATTCTTCTTCGTCACTCGGCTCACGGCTGCACCTCGCTAACGCTCGGCGCAACCGTGCCCGAAGGCGCTGTGCCTGTGATTCGCTCGCTGCGCTCGCTCATTGGGCTGTTCTCCATTGGGCTGGGATTGCTGTCGTCGGTGAGCTCAGCGGATTCCTCTGTGACGCTGAGCAGTTCGCGCGCCCCCAGCTCCAAGAGCTCGCGCGCCAGTGCCCGCCCCAGGTCCGCGGCATCCGCGACCGGTCCGACCACTGAAGCCCGGATCACATCCGAGCCGTCGATCGCCGCCGCGCAGGCGCGCAGCGACAACTCCTCCACCACCCGGCCGTCGTCGTCGAGTGATTCGACGACCTCGGCCAGCGCACCGATCGGGGCGGTACAACCGGCCTCCAAGTCGGCCAGCAACGCCCGCTCCGCGGTGATCGCGGCACGGGTGCCGGGATCGTCGAGGGCGGACAGGATGGTCACGAGTTCGGTGTCCTCGCTGCGGCATTCGACGGCCAGCGCACCCTGCGACGGGGCGGGCAGCATCTGCACCGGTTCGAGCGATTCGGTGACGACGTCCAGGCGGTCGATGCGGGCCAGCCCGGCCCGCGCCACCACCACGGCATCCAGTTCACCGGAGGAGACCTTGCCGATCCGGGTGTCGAGATTGCCGCGCAGCGGCACGATCTCGATGCCCAGGCCCAGCGCCTTCAGCTGTGCGGCGCGCCGCGGCGCGGAGGTGCCGACCTTGGCGCCCGCGGGCAGCTCGCCCAGCACCAGGCCGTCGCGCGCCACCAGCGCGTCGCGCGGATCCTGCCGGGGCGGGATGGCGGCGATGTCGAAGCGCGGATCCTGCGCGGTCGGCAGATCCTTGTACGAGTGGACGGCGATGTCTACCGTGCCCGCGGCCAATTCCTCGCGCAGCGCGGCGGTGAACACGCCCACGCCGATCTTCTGCACGGGATCGGTGGCGTTCTGGTCGCCGGCGGTCTTCACGATCACCAGCTCGGCCTGCTGGCCGTTGGCGATCAGGGCGTCACGCACGTGCCCGGCCTGGGTGAGGGCCAGCAGACTGCCGCGGGTGCCGATGCGCCACGGGGCGTCGACCGTTCCGCGAGCGGTTATGTCGTTCTCGTGCACCATTGCTCCGGTCATGCGGTGTGCCCCTGTTCGTCCCCCGGGTGGGCGGCGGTGAAATCATCGGCCAGTTCGCCCTGCAGGGCGGAGATCTCCATCGGCGCGGCAACCGCTTGCGCCGCACCGGGTTTGAGCTCGAACAGCTCGCGCAACGCCTCGGCGTAGCTGTCCCCGCCGGGCGTGGAGGCCAGCTGCTTGACCCGCACCGTCGGCGCGTGCAGCAGTTTGTCGACCACCCGTCGCACGGTACGGGCCACCTCGTCGCGTTCGGTGGATTCGAGTCCCGGTAGTCGGGAGTCCAGGCGCAGCAGCTCGGCCTCGACCACGTCGGCGGCCATCTGGCGCAGCGCGGCCACGGTCGGGGTGACCTCGGCCATGCGCTGTCCGGCAAGGTATTTGGAGAGTTCGTCGGCGACGATGGTGCGCGCGGCGGCGGTGTCGTCGGCGGCCGCGCCGGCCGACGGGTCGCGCTGCAACGTCTCGATGTCGATGACGGTGACCCCGGGCAGTCCGGCGACCGCGTGGTCCACGTCGCGAGGCAGGCCCAGGTCGCAGATGACCAGTTCCTCGGCGCCCGGCCTGGCCGACAGCGCCCGGTGCACGTCCGCGAGGGTGACCACGGCGCCCACCGCGCCGGTACAGGTGATCACCACGTCGGCGGCGGCCATGGCCTCGGCCAGCCGGTCCATCTCGATGGCCTCGGCCTCGACGCCGTGCATGGTGGTGGCTGTGTTGGCCAGCCGCTGCGCCTTCTCCAGGGTCCGGTTCACCACGATGACCTTCACGGCCCCGCCGCGCGCCAGCTGCGCCACCGCGAGCCCGCCCATCGCGCCGGCGCCCAGCACCAGCGCGGTGCGCCCGGCCAGCGCGCCCTGCACGGCGGCCGCGCGATCCAGCGCCACCGACACCACCGACGCGCCCGCGCGGTCGATGCCGGTCTCGGAGTGCACCCGCTTGCCGACCCGCAGCGCGTGCTGGGCCAGTTCGTGCAGGGTGCGCCCGGCGGCCTGCTGGGAGTCGGCCGCGGCGTAGGCGGCCCGGATCTGGCTGAGGATCTGCTGCTCGCCGACCACCATGGAATCCAGGCCCGAGGACACCGCGAACAGGTGCTCGGCCGCGGCCTCCGCGTAGCGCACGTAGGCGTGCTTGGTGAGTTCCGGCAGCGGCAGCCCGGAGTGCTTGGTGAGCAGTTCGCCGATCTCCCCGAGCGCGGGGTGGAAGGCGTCGACGACCGCGTAGACCTCGATGCGGTTGCAGGTGGAGACGATCATCGCCTCGGACACATGCGTGGAGGCCAGCATCTTGTCGGTCAGCTTGGGCCGGTCGGTCTCGGTGATGGCGATCTTCTCCAGCACCGCCACCGGTGCGCTGCGATGTGAGATGCCGACGAGAAGCACGCTCATGGCTGGACCACCGCTCCCTTGCTGGTTGTGTCCGCGGTCTGGATCGTCGTCACCCGGCGGATCGGGGTGGACACCACGCTCGCGTCGGCGACTACCGTCGCCGTACCCGCCGCGGCCGCGCTCATCGCGTCCTCGGCGGACGATTCCGCGTTGCGGGCCCGCTCGAACGACAACAGCTGCATCTCCACCGCGAGATCCACCCGTCGCACCTCGACGGTGGCCGGGGCCTCCAGGGCCAGGGCCGAGAAGCTCAGCACGCACTGCAGACCGGCCTCGACCAGCAGATCGCACACGCCCTGCGCGGCGGCATCGGGCACGGTGAGGACGGCGATGGTGGGTTCCAGCGTGGCCACGGCGTCGGTCAGCTCGGCCACGTCGCGGACGACGAGTCCGCCGACGGTGGTCCCGATGACCGCGGGATCGTTGTCGAACAACCCGACCATGGCGAAACCGCGACGGCGGAAACCGCCGTAGCCGACCAGGGCGCGGCCCAGGTGACCGGCTCCGACCAGCACCACCCGGTGTCCCTCGGACAGGCCGAGCACATCCTCGATGCGGTCGCGCAGCTTGATCACGTCATAGCCGACGCCGCGCACGCCGTTGGGTCCGAGGAAGGAGAGATCCTTGCGCAACTTGGCCGAACCGACACCCGCCGCGACAGCCAGTTCCTCACTCGATACGATGGCTACAGCGTCGTCGGCGAGTACGGCGAGCACCCGGAGGTAAGTGGCCAGCCGGGCCACCGTGGCCTGCGGGATGTCCTTCTGCAGAGCCTTGGAGACGCCAGTCGGCGGCGTCTCTTGCTGCTCTGTCACGTCGCTTGCGCTCCTCGTCCGGCCGGGGGTGAGTGTCCGGGTTCTTTTGTCGACCCGACGCCGGGAGACCGTCGCGGTCCTTACAGGCGAGGTCGAGTCAGGTTCAGGGGGTCGCTTCCGCTGCCCGAGAAGGCGGGTCGCGTGCCACCACCGTAACCGCTTGTGAAGCCCTGCACAAAGTCGGTGAATTCAGTCACTTTGCGGCGGGCTCCGGCCCCGGGTTCATTCAACCCTCATCAGCGCGAACCCGCTACGCAACACACCGGAGGGGACGGACGGAGGGGGACCCCGGCAGAAAGCCCGGAAAATCCCCTATCACGCTCGGTTTCGCGAGGTAGGTCCGGTTATTTCGCGAGGTCGGCGCGCAGCCGCGGCTCGTCCACGTCGAAATAGCTGTGCTCGCGGCCGTCCAGCAGCACCACCGGCAGCCGGTCCCCGTATTCGGCGCGCAAGCCCGGATCGGTGGCGGCGGCCACATCCACGTCCACCGTGGTCACCTCGACGCCGAACTCGGCGCAGATCGGGCGCAATTGTTCGAGTGCGGTGTGACACAGCCCGCAACCGTCCCGGGTCAACAGCGTCACAGCATGTGGCGAATCGCTCATGGCCACCATCTAACAACTTCCCGATATGTCGTTCACCGTCTACGTCGCGGCCACTCCCGGGCGTTACTGTTGGGTATGCCGGCGCATGCACCCAACGTATTCGTCGCGGGCTAACCGGCGTGGATGTCGGAACAGGCGGAGGTACTGGTGCCGGAACGTTCGAAAGAGCAGGGAACGGGCTTCATCGCGGGACGATTCGGTGAATTCCCGGCGCGCTGGGGTCAGGGACTGGCTGACCTGCAGGATCAGTTCACCCGCATCACCCGCAGCCCCTTCGGTCCCACCGAGGAAGAGGTCCGCGCCAACCTGGCCGGCGAGGCCAGCGCCGACGCCGCGATCGCCCTCCACGACGCCGAGCTGGCGCTGCGCGACCTCGGCGACACGCCGACACCCACGATCGCCCGCGATCTGACCGCCGCGGCCTTCTTCGACGTCGACAACACCATGGTGCAGGGCGCGTCGATCGTGCACTTCGCGCGCGGGCTGGCCTCACGCAAGTACTTCAAGACCTCCGACCTCGTCGACATGGCCTGGAAACAGGTCAAGTTCCGGGTCACCGGCAAGGAGAGCCACTCGGACATGGCGTCCGGCAAGGAGAAGGCGCTGTCCTTCATCGCGGGCCGCCCGACCGCCGAACTCGCCGCGCTCGGCGAGGAGATCTACGACGAGATCATCGCCGACAAGATCTGGCCCGGCACCCGGGCACTGGCCCAGATGCACCTGGACGCGGGCCAGCAGGTCTGGCTGGTCACCGCCACGCCGGTGGAACTCGCGCAGGTCATCGCCAAGCGGCTGGGCCTGACCGGGGCGCTGGGCACGGTCGCCGAGAGCGAGGACGGCGTGTTCACCGGCCGCCTGGTCGGCGACATCCTGCACGGGCTCGGCAAGGCGCACGCGGTGCGCACCCTCGCCATTCGCGAGGGCCTGAACCTCAAGCGCTGCACCGCCTACTCCGACAGCCACAACGATGTGCCGATGCTCTCGCTGGTCGGCACCGCGGTGGCCATCAACCCCGACGCGGACCTGCGCGAGGTCGCCAAGAATCGCGGCTGGGAAGTGCGCGACTTCCGCACCGGGCGCAAAGCCGCGAAAGTCGGTGTGCCCACAGCCCTCGCGCTCGGCGCGGCGGGCGGCGCGGCCGCGGCGGTTCTTTCGCGTAAGCGCGAAGCAAAGGCCGGCTGAACGACGAAAATTCTTCCGAATGCCAAGGCGACAACTGATTTCGGGCGATCCGGGTAACTCACCGGGCCCGACCGA
>NZ_JBHWHH010000276.1:0-6871 GCF_042732555.1 Nocardia sp. NPDC059764 | reverse complement strand
GGGTGGCTCCGTGCGGAACCACCCGGCCCGGGTCCGCCGCCGGCGTTCACCGGGCGGCGCTATGCCGGCATCGCCGGGCGCGTACGCGGTATTAGGCGCGGAACGCCTTGATAGCGTCGACGAGCACGCGCAGGCCCTTCGACAGCGCGGCGATTGCGCGGCGGGCGTCGCGGCGGCGCTTCTTCTTCGGGTGGGCGCAGGCGGCGATGCCGATGCCGACGAAGGCGATGACCACCAAGGCCACGCACACGCCGAGCCCGAGGAGCAGGACCGCGCCGACCCACTGGTAGGTCGTGAGGGTCTGGGTGAGCAGTTGATCCACTGTCGTGCCTTTCGTGTCCGCGGCCGATCGACCGCGAACGCGACTCCACGCCGTTTCGCAACTCGGTTTGCGTCTCCTCCCTTTTCGGAAACGCCTGCTCAGCAGCGTTTTCCGGCATGATCAGGGCACTTTTTCTCACCGGATCACCCCGTTTCCGAAACGCTCGGAAACGCCAGTCGTGGGGGTAGGGATGCGAAAATCTGAACGGAATCTGACCCCGCGCGAAGAGATCTCGGCCCGGCTGACAGAACTGAGAAGCAAGGCCGAAAGCCATCGCGGCGGTCGCGAGTACACATGGGACAAGCTCACGGCCGCCGTGAACGACAAGATCCGGGAGGGCAGCGATCTCGATGCCGCGGGCCGCGGACAGCTCCCCTCCAAATCGACTGAGGTCCGCGAGCCCGTCAACAAAGGGGCGGTGGGGAACTGGATACGAAGAGGCGATCCCGCCACCCACTTCTACCAGCTCTGGGCGCTGGTATTGGTCCTGCACGCGGACGCCGGATCAAAGCCTCCGCTCACGAAATACGTTGAGTGGGAAACCCTCTGGAAGCAGGCCCGAAACACCCCTCGCCCATCAACCCTCCAGACGGACATGCGTTCGGGCCGCTTCGGTGGGCAGGCCCGGGTGTGGATGGCGGTTGCCGGTGTTGTCGCTCTCGTGGGTGCCGGGCTGATCTACTGGCTCAACACGGACTCGGCGTCGTCTTCGCCTCTGGCGCGCACCTACGATCCCCATTCACCGGTGGTCGTGCAAGGAATTCGGACCACACGCGACAGCCTGGATTTCGTGCTGGCCGACAAGCTCACCCTCGGCACCGAAGACCTGCGGACCCTCAGCGAGGAGGCGACCCGCGGCACCGGCGCCAACCAGGCACGCTTCGATCAGCAGCACGACACGATTCCGCTGACCTACAACACCGTGATCATGACCGTCAGCACCAACCTCGACCAGCCGGTCACCATCACCGGTCTGCGCGCACTCAAGGAATGCACCGACCCCTTCGGCGGCACCTTCTTCTCCGAATACAGCCAGGGCGGGTCGACCCCGAACGTCAAGCTCGGCATCGATCTGGACTCCCCAGACCCGCAAGCCAGATACACCGACGAGCACATGGCCCCGACCGGGCCACCGTTCTTCACGAAGGAGAACATTCAGCTCAAGCCCGGGGACTCCACCACGCTCTCCCTCGAAGCGGTCACCAAGAAGTACGGCTGCTCGTTCAAGCTCGAACTCACCGTCGACACCCCGACCGGGCAGGTGACCCAGATCGTCGACCACAGCGGCAAACCGTTCAAGGTGACCGCCAAAGCCGAACCGAAGAAGCCCAGCTTTCCCCTGTCGGGCTACCAGGCCGCCTATGTCCAACAGATCGGCTACGTGTGGCAAACAGTCAACCCGAGCGAATACCGCGGACGATAAGGCCCGCAGTGACGGTCGACTGGAGCCAAGACTCCGAACCTCTAGTCAGACAGGCGGCGGGTGAAAGATCGGCGGCCATCCTTGCTGCGCGCGGGTGTTGAGAATCGGTCGATTTACAACACCCGCGACAGCTCGGCGCGGTGTGGTTCGGAACCCCAGGTCACCCAAATCGACCATGTGTCTAGAAAACGTGTCGAAAAGTATTGGTGTCCAACAAGTCTTGTCGACCCTTTCTCGTACAGCCTCCGGGTATGGCCACCGCGACACGCGATCTCGACAGCCCCGCCCCGCTCGTCCTCGACGGCGACGCGCTCGACCCGATCGGCGGCGGAGGCGCGCTCGTCGGCTACGCGCGACTCGCGGAATTCATCCGCGAGCTGATCGTCGAGGGCACCAACGAGGTCCTGGCCGCCGCACGCGCCCGCGGCCAACGCCTCGGGCGGCCGCCGGCCATGACCGAGGAGCAGATCCGCCAGGCCCGCGCCCTGCTGACCCGGCCCGACGAATCGGTGTCCTCGATCGCCCGACTGCTCGGCGTTTCCCGGTCCACGATCTACAAGTACGTACCTGAGCTGACCCAGGGCGGCCCAAGGCAACTCATCGCCGGAGAGGACCAACTGATGCCCAACGTCAGCAAGTACGACGAGCCGCTGCCGTCTCGCCGAGCAGCCGAGGCGTAGCACTCAGTTCATGCTGCGACCTCGCTCGCCAGCTGGGTGTGGGGGTGAGTTGTCCTGACCCTGTTGCCGCGAATCACCGGGTCGAAACCGGATAGAACCGGAATGGTAACGAACTGTGGATCCGTTGCCGAAGTGCCAGCGCCGGAGGCTTACTGGACATGTAACGGTTGCCGCAGCAAGATCGGCATCCGTTGCAAGGCAACCATTTTCATTCATTTTCGGCTTGGAGTCCGACCATGGCACCTGTTCTCACCTCCCTGACACCCTCTTCCGGCCCTGCGACGACCTTCAGCTCTGTGGTGATCACCGGCTCCGGGTTCGCTAATGTCGGTCCCTTGACCGTGCGGTTCGGCACCACGGCAACCACATTCACCATCGACTCCGACACCCAGATCACGGCCATCTCCCCGACGGGGACAGGCACGGTGGACGTCACCGTCAAGGTGGAGCTGGACGGCACCAGCAACGGACTGCCCTTCACCTTTGTCTGACGGCGGGTGTGGCTGGGCCGTCGGTGGGCAATTGCCTGCCGACGGACCAATCCGCGCAGAAGGTCTTCGCGGACAAGAAGTCCGGCAAGAACGCCGAGCGCGAGGAACTGCAACGCTGCCTGGAATACCTGCGCCCCGGCGACACCCTCGTCGTGCCGGCACTGGATCGGCTCAGCCGCTCGATGCAGGACCTGCTCGCGATCGTCGCCGAACTCCGCCGCCGCGGAATCGGATTCCAGTCCCTGCACGAAGCCCTCGACATCACCACCCCCGGCGGCCGCCTGGTCTTCCACGTGTTCGCCGCACTCGCGGAATTCATCCGCGAGCTCATCGTCGAGGGCACCAACGAGGTCCTGGCCGCCGCACGCGCCCGCGGGCAACGCCTCGGGCGGCCGCCGGCCATGACCGAGGAGCAGATCCGCCAGGCCCGCGCCCTGCTGACCCGTTCTGACGAATCGGTGTCCTCGATCGCCCGACTGCTCGGCGTCTCGCGGTCCACGATCTACAAGTGGGACAGCGGGTGCAGCGCGGTGGTGTCGGGACCGACGTCACGGTCGCGCTCGTCGAACGAGGACGTGCTGGTCGGGGCGGTCGAGTTCGCTGCCGGCGGGAAACGGGGTGGTCATCGCGTGTCTCCTGTCTACGAACCCGGCACAGGTCAGCGCGCCGGGGGTGGGGACGGAAAGGGTGGGTGAGCCCGCAAGCAAGGGCTGAACGGGCCCACCCGGCGACGGAAGAGATCGAAAATTGTGTGGTGCTGCGGCGCGTGGGGCGAGGGGTATCGCATTGCCTGCTGCTGCCACGTCCGGTGGCCGGGCACCTGTGTCGCAGACCATCGGGGATCTGCGGCGATGCGGTGCGAAGGCGC
Organism: Nocardia sp. NPDC059764; assembly: GCF_042732555.1. NCBI lineage: Bacteria > Bacillati > Actinomycetota > Actinomycetes > Mycobacteriales > Nocardiaceae > Nocardia > Nocardia sp. NPDC059764. The sequence continues at coordinate 3,087 of NZ_JBHWHH010000276.1, read as the reverse complement.
AGGCTCTGGGACCGATACGCCTGACGTGCCCCACGCGTACTCCGCTGCGGCGAATCGTGGACAGGCATCACCTCACTCTCACAGGTAACCAGTGGATACAGAGCGCGGGCGCTGGGTCGGGGGGCGGTCCGCGCCCGCCCGCGCGATCCGGGCCGGGCCGACGACCCTCCAGCTGTTCGGCCCACCCCTCGCAGCAGCTCACGACGGAGCGCGATCGAGGCGCAGGCACCCGGGGTCCTCGCGGCGGTGTCCATCGGCGGGCGGCCTCACACAGGGCGGCGTCGACCTCGGCGAACAATTCCTCGACGTCGGGATCCAACCCCAGCAACTCCGGCTCGAGCCACCACGGCGTCGCTGCGGATTGCGTGGTCGCCTCGTCGAGCGGGCACATCATCACCGGGATCACCTCCTCGTATGACTGCCCAAGGGCTCAGGCGTCGATGGCCTGACGGTCGGGCTCGGCGCGCGAGATCTCGATCTTGCGGGGCTTGGCCTTCTCCGCGACCGGAATCGCCAGCCGCAGCACGCCGTCACGGTAGTCGGCGCGGATGGCGTCGGTGTCGAGGTTGTCCCCCAGGAACAACTGGCGGGAGAACACGCCGCGGGTACGTTCCGCGGCGATCATCGACCGCCCCGGATCCAGGTCCGGGCGTGCGGCCTTCACGGTCACCACGTTGCGTTCGACATCGAGGTCGAGGGAGTCAGGGTCGATGCCGGGCAGATCGAATTCCACGAAGAATTCGTCGCCCTCGCGCCAGGCGTCCATCGGCATCGCCGCCGGACGCGCCGGCGTGCCGAACACGGCTTGGGTCAAACGATCCAGGTCACGGAAGGGATCAGTGCGCATCAGCATGGTCGCCACCTCCGGTTCACTCCATTCTCGATAGAAGGAAACTCAGATAACCTCTGTCATCTGACAGAGATAACATTTAGCACTCGACCGAAGAGAGTGCAAGTACCTCCGACAGGTAATCTTCAAGCAGGTGACCATGAACGAGAAACGGGAGACACAGCAGATGCCCGAAGCAGCGCACAGCCATCTGCCGGCGGCCGGTCAGGCGGTGTACGCGATCTCGGTGGCCGCCGAACTGGCCGGGCTCGGCATCCAGACCCTGCGCCTCTACGAGCAACACGGCCTGATCAGCCCGGTGCGCAGCGCGGGCGGCACCCGCCGCTACAGCGGCGCCGACCTCGCACGGCTCGCGCGCGTGAGCGCCCTGGCCGAACAAGGGATCAACCTGGCCGGGATCGCGCGCATCCTCGAGCTCGAGGACGCCAACACCGCGCTACGCGAGATCAACAACGCCCTCACCGCCGGGCGCGACCACGATCCGAACCGACACTGAACCCCTCCGTCCGATGACGCGGGTCACGGAGGTTCGGTCCGACGTGCCCGTCCACCCCGCCGCGTTCGGAAAACGATCAGAGGTCGGGTTCCGGAGCATCATCTGGCGGAGGCGGCCCGGCGGCGGGTTCGGCGCAGGCGGTCCGGCCCCACTCGACGACGAATCGACGCACGCGGGGGCGGCCGGCATGGAGTTCGGTCGCGGTGATGGGCCCTGTGTACGTATCGGCGATCCCGGCGCACTGGTAGCGCAGGTAGGCGGCGGTCAGCTGATGGTCCGCGCCAGCGCGCCAGCGCAGGCGGATCCGGGCGGGGATCACCGCGTAATCAGCGGTGCGGGCGAAGATCTGCGGCCCGGCCAGTTCACGGCGGACGCCGACATCGCCGCGGATGGTCTCGGCGGCACCGCGCATCGCGGTCAGCATCGGAGCGAGTTCGGGATAGCGGGTACACAGTTCAGCATCGATCGCGAGCAGGCAGCGGAAGCGGTGGATCTGGGCGCACAGCACGTGCAGGTCGGCCAACTCGGTCATCGGGCCACCCGATGCCGGTCCTTACCCACGAAGCGATACCTGTTCATGGCATTCGACCAGTTCCCTCGCATCCCGGTGTCCTGGTTTCCATCGCTCGGACCGGCGGACCTGAACCGTGGTTGCGGCAGCGGGGCCGCCGGCCGTTGAGCACTGTGTCCTCCCGGCAGCACCTCGCGGGTTGGGCAAGACCGCTGCCGATGAGCCGCCAGGGCACGACGACGGATCCGGGCAAACCGGACAGTTCGTGCGGCGTGGTAGCCACATGATGCGGCGCCTACCCCATCCTGTCCGGATCACCCATCACCGACGCTAGGGAGGCCTTGTGTCGTAGCGGCGCGGATTCTGCCGCCGTGGCACGAATCAGCACGCGTTGGCGCGTTCGGTCCACAGAAACTCCGCAATAGCTGACCGTTCACGCCCAGGACACCCTCGCGGTGGATACGGTGCATGCGTTACCGCCGGACCGGGTGTACGAGAACACGGTCGCGGGGTCATCCGATCCGCGGTCATCAACCCCCGCGGCAGTGGTTCTCATCGAGAGAGGGAGCGTATTGGTTTCGAATGCGGCGGCGACCCGGTTGATGGAGCAGATCATGGCCCGATACGGGTCATTGGAAGCGTTCTGCGCTCGTCTCCACGGAAGTGTCGAGAACCCGACCGATGAACTGCGCCGCGTCACCGGCCCCTGGCATCGTGCCGCGTCCTCACCCACACGACCCCCAGCACGGCCCGCGAGCATCGGGGGCGGGCGGCACCAACTCAATCCCCGGTAGATCCTGGGCAAGCCGGTCTCAACCGCATGTTCGGAAGACGATCGTCTACCGCCCCCGAACGCCTCGCCGGATCCGATCGCGTTTCCGCACGCCGGAATGTTCGGAAACCCGTCCGCCCACGGGCCGTCTCGACACCGGTTGACGCTGGCCTGCGGACAGTCGAGTCCTATGGCTGAGCCTTGGCCGGAACGCCGGGCGGGGCTCAATGAGTCTGTGCGCGTTGGAATTTGCCTGCGGGCGCTGGTCAGGTTCGTCGAGAACTACGGCGCTGGCCGTGCTCGTCATACATCTGCCGCGCCGACCCATCCGGCTAGGTCCGGGTTGGGTTCTGCCCCGGCGCCGGCTGGGATGAAAAGAGCTTCGCACCGACCTCGGTGCGAAGCTCTTCAAAAACAATCGCGCTGAATCAGATGGCGCGAACGTCCGTGGCCTGGGG